>JACOWJ010000021.1 GCA_016176845.1 Nitrospinota bacterium | reverse complement strand
TGCTCTGGCCTACCTGCCCGAGCTCTACCGGGCGGAGGTCGAGGTCGCCCAACGGCTGGGGGTTTTAACGACCCATTCCCAAGCTCCTCTTAGCCCCCGGGCCGGCTCGCAGCCGCCGGCGGTTTCTTCCCCAGGGTCGGCGGGTTTAATGGCTCGTTCCCAAGCTCCTCTTTCCTCTCCGGTTGGATCTCCATCGTCCATGGCTTCTTGCGCAGGATCGGCTGCTTTAACGGCTTATCCCCAAGCCTTTCGGCCCGCTGACCTGGAGGGGATCCTGGCCTGGCTGGAGGAGAAGGCGCGGCTCCGGCTGGCTGAAGGGCAGCGGCAAGCCATCCGGGAGGCCCTATCTCATAAGATCCTGGTCATCACGGGCGGTCCGGGCACGGGCAAGACCACCACCATCCATGCCCTGCTGCGGGCCTATGAGATCCTGAAGTGGAAGGTGCTGCTTTGCGCCCCCACGGGCCGGGCTGCCAAGAGATTGTCCGAGGCTACCCAGCGCCCGGCCAGGACGATCCACCGCCTGCTGGAGTTCAGCTTCCAAAAGGGGGGCTTCCAGCGGGACGAGCATCGCCCTTTGGAGGCCGAGGCAATCATCGTCGATGAGGCCTCCATGATGGACCTCTCCCTGATGCAGCACCTGGTCCGAGCGATCCCGCCCCGGGCTACCCTTATCCTGGTCGGTGACGTCAACCAGCTGCCCTCGGTGGGGCCGGGCAACGTCCTGCGCGATATCATCGGTTCGGGCAGGGTGAAGGTCATCGAGTTAACCGAGATCTTCCGCCAGGCCCGGCAGAGCCTCATCGTGACCAACGCCCACCGCATCCATCGGGGGATCTTCCCCTTTCTGCCGGAATGGGAGAAGGAAGGCGAACGCCGGGACTTCTACTTTATCCCCGAAGAGGACCCGGAGCGGGTGCTGGAAAGGATCAAAGAGGTGTGCGCTTTCGGGATCCCCCAGCGTTTCGGTTTCCATCCCAGCCAGGAGATCCAGGTGCTCACGCCGATGAACAAGGGAGTCGTAGGCACCCTCAACCTCAACGCCGAGCTCCAGAAGGTCCTGAACCCACAGGGCAAGGAGCTGGCCCGCGGCGGGAGGAGCTGGAGGCTGGGAGACAAGGTGATTCAGGTCCGCAACAACTATCCCAAGGAGGTCTTCAACGGCGACATCGGCCGGGTCCTCGAGATCGACCCGGAGGAGCAGCGCGTGACGGTAGAGTTCGACACGGGACAGGTAGATTACGATTACAACGAGCTGGACGAGCTGATGCCGGCCTATGCCATCTCCGTCCATCGCTCTCAGGGAAGCGAATACCCCGCTATTGTCCTACCCCTGCTCCCCCAGCACTACCTGCTGCTGCAACGGAATCTGCTCTACACAGCGCTCACCCGCGCCCGGAAGCTAGCCGTGCTGATCGGCTCCAAGAAGGCGATCGCCATGGCGGTGAAGAACGACAAGGTCCAGAAGAGATATACCTGCCTTCAGGAAAGGTTGGAAGCGACCCTGGGGCCAAACCTAAAAAATTAAAAACCTGGCCCCTCATCCCTGCTAATTCGATGCTCGAGGTTGTGGATTTATGAAGAAGTTGGATCGAATCACCCAGGAAGCACCGAGCGAGTCCCGAGGTCCGGGACATATTCCGGTTCGCCACGCAGAAGCTTCGCTTCTCAAGCAGGCGTCGCAGCCAAAAGACCACCTTCTGGAAGTCAATGGAGGTCCCCCCCTTTTGGAGCCCGGCAAGCGGGAGCTGCGCCAACTTCTCAAGAAGCTCGGGCCTATCCTCCGAGGAGAGTCGGTCATCGACCTGGAAAAACTCCGAGCGGAATGCCATACGATCGAGGATGCCGAGAGGTTCCTTCAGGCCTACGGGGTCTCCCCAGAGGAAGAGGCCAAGATCCAGGAGATCAAGCGAGAGGCGATCGAGTTCATCGAGAACTACTTCCTGAGGGACGATCACTTAACCATCCCCGAGGAGATCAAATCTCCCGACGCCGGGGCGATCGACCTGATCCTGATGGCCACCTCACCCTCTCCTGATGGGAAGGATCTGGTGCGCCAACGCTGGGCTTGCGCTCTGCTGCGGGTCATGCATACCATCTACCATCTGGAAGACGATATCCGCTTCAAATACATCCACCAGATCCATGACAAGATCCTTCGCAAGATCAAGCAGCATATCTACTACGAAGAGGAAGGGATGTTCCTGGGGAGCAAGGGAACTGGCGGGATCCCCCTGGTTACTTTCGATATCAAACGGCTCAAAGAGAGAGAGAGCATCATCATGAAGCTCCTCCATAAGAAGGAAAACATTGTCACCGAGATCACCGATGTGGTGGGCATCCGGTTGGTGGGCAAGACGAAGATCGATGCCCTGCGGATCCTGAACTATTTGGTCCAGCAGAACCTGATCTCCTACCCCAACAGCATCCCCGGCCAGGCCAAGAATACGTTAATCTCCCTGGACCAATTGGAAAAGGTCCTGGAGCGCGGCGATGAGGGCCAGCTGGCCGGCTATATCCGGCTGATCGAGGAAGGCGTGATCGTGGCCGACAAGGAGCAGAACGATAACCCTCATTCCATCGACTACCGCGCCATTAATTTGACTTACCGGGATAAGATCGATATCGATAACCAGGAGTATTTGACCCTGGCAACCTTTCTTGAGCAAGCTCGATGGAAATACGAGTGCCTCTTGGAGCGGAGGAGATGCAATGACCTTTCGCCCCAAGAGACCTGCCTTTGCGATGAGCTGATGGCCTTCCTGCAGGGGACGATCGCCGGGATCGAGGCCACGCTGAATCGGACTAACCGGGTTCTTAGCTTCTACTACCCCTTTGAGGTCCAGATCATGGATGTGGAGACCTACGAGAAAAACCAGAAAAGCTTCCACGAATATAAGGATAGCCAGCGGCAGACGGCCAAAAAGAGGGTCCTGAGGTTTCTCTGCGAGGATTAGGAGGAGAGGAACAGACGATGGAGATCGTAAACCTAAACAATCCTGACCAACCAGGGTTGATCGCCCCCGCAAATGAAAAGGTCCTTCAGAAAGACCCAGGCATTTTCACGGTAAAAATCCAGAAGCCCGACGAGCTGAACTTGATCCTGGGTCAATCCCACTTTATCAAGACCGTCGAGGACCTCCACGAGGCCCTGGTGAACGCCGTCCCCGGCATCCAGTTCGGGCTGGCGTTTTGCGAGTCGTCCGGGCCCTGCCTGGTGCGGGCCAGCGGCACTGACCCGGAGCTGGTCGCGCTGGCCAAGACCAACACCTATGCCTTGGGAGCAGGCCATTGCTTTCTCATCCTGCTCAAAGGGGCCTATCCCGTCAACGTGCTCAACGCCGTGAAGGCCGTGCCGGAGGTTTGTGGGATCTACTGCGCCTCGGCCAACCCGGTGGAGGTAATCCTGGCCGAGACCGAGCAGGGGCGAGGGATCCTGGGGGTCATCGATGGCCTGAAGAGCCAGGGGATCGAGACGGAAAAGGATGTGGGCGAGCGAAAAGAATTCCTGAGGAAGATCGGATATAAATTGTCGTAGCTGTCGTAGCTACAGATGGCCAAAAGGATGATCAGGGCCCCAGCAGAGAATCAGACCTTGACACCTCTGCTTCGCTCCAATAAAAATAAGACATGGGATATCGGATATCGGATCGAGCCGGATCGAAACCTCTCGGAGGTTTTCGGCTCTGTGGGACGTCGCTCCCCGCGCGGGAGCGTGGATTGAAACAAACAAACAAACAAACAAACAAACCAAACCAGGAAGGAGGTGTCGGCATGCTGGTAACGACCTCCCCGTTGGTGAAGACCTATACGCTGGACGAGTTTTGGGAACTGCCCGAACCTGAGGGCCGGTATAAACTCGAGCTCATCCGAGGAGTCCTCTTTATGGTTCCCCCCCCAGACGAGAAGATTCATGATCCCGTTGTAAGCTGCTTGAACAGGTTGATCATCCGGGAGCTGATACGGTTGGGAGAGCCAGGACAGATCTTCTTTCCGCGCAGCGGCATCTGGACCTATTACCCGGACACCTGGCTGGAGCCGGACCTCTTCTACCTCTCCCGCGAGAGCCTGTCCCGGTTCAAGGGCAAACCCCGCAGCAGCGCCGACCTGGTCGTCGAGGTCCTCTCGCCCGGCTCGGCCGACCATGATCGGCTGACCAAGGCCGACTCCTACGCGGCCCTGGAGGTGAAAGAGCTCTGGCTGGTCGATCCCGGAAGGCGGACGGTCGAGGTGCGCCTCAACGAAGGCAAGAGGTGGAAGGAGGCCTACCGCTACGGAGAGGACGAAGAGATCCCCTGCCGGGTGATTCCCGGATTGAGGATCGCGGTGGCGGACATTTTTGAGGAAATTTGACCATGTTCTTCGAACAGCTCAACGAGGGCTCCTGCTGCAAGACCTATCTGGTGGCAGATGAAGCGAGCCGCGATGCCCTGCTGGTGGACCCGGTCCTGGAGCGGGTGGATCATTACCTGGGCGAGCTCGAGCGGCAAGGGCTCTCGCTCGAATACATTCTCGATACCCACGCCCACGCGGACCACATCTCCGGCGGCGCTGCCCTCAGAGATCGCACCGGCCTACCCTATGTCATGCACCGGAACGCCCCCTGCCGCTGCGCCGACGTGCGGGTAGACGAAGGGGACGTGCTGCCGCTGGGGAAGCTGGAGATCCGGGTCCTCCATACGCCCGGCCACACGCAGGACAGCATGACCCTGTTCCTGCCCGACCGGATGTTGACCGGCGATTTTTTGTTCCTGGGAGAGGGGGGGGCCGGGCGCACCGACCTTCCCGGGGGCGATCCCGGCGAGCACTGGGACTCGCTCCAGAAGCTCAAGGGGCTGCCCGATGACCTGCTGATCTTCCCCGCGCACGACTACCATGGCCGCAGCCACTCGACGCTCGGGGAGGAGCGCCGCACGAACCAACGGCTTCGCCCCTGGCCGCGAGAGGCCTATGTGGCCTGGCTCGACTCGCTCAAGCTGGGGCCGGCCGAATGGATGAAAGAAGTCCTCCAGGCAAATTACGCGTGCGCGACAGACCCGCGGGCCGTCTGGATTCCCGTGGACGCGCCCACCTGCGAGGTGCGGGGAACCGCCGAGAGCGTCAACGTCCAGCTCGTGCAGACCATCGCCCCGCAAGCGCTCTCCGATCAGTTGGCTTCCATGGCAACGCCCATGATCCTGGACGTCCGGGAGCTGGCGGAGTTCGTCGGAGAGCTCGGCCATATCCGGGGTGCGCGTTTAATCCCGGTGGGACAGCTCTCGGCCCGCCTGAACGAGCTGGACCCCCTCAAGGATCACGAGATCGTCACGATCTGCAAGAGCGGCGGGCGCTCCGCCACGGCGGCGGCGATTCTCACCATTGCGGGATTCCCCCGGGTCCACTCCCTCGACGGCGGCATGCTCGCCTGGAACGCCGCGCACCTTCCCGTGACGAGGGATGAATAGGGTTAAATTAGGGGACAGGGAACAGGGAACAGGGAACAGGGAACAGGGGGCAGAAGCCCTATAATCTGTACCCTGAAAAAGGAAATTCCTGGACGATAAACCAGGAGTTTCCTTTTCCGATGAATGCGGGACCATGAGCAAGGGATAGGGAGTTCCTATACCCTGTCCCCTGTAACCTGTTCCCTGTAACTTGTTCCCTAATTTGAAAAGGATAGGCCGATGGCTATGCCCCTCCCCAAACTCCCTCACTATGCCCAGGGATACCTGACGGCCGCCAGGAACGTCGGCATCAAGGACGAGACTCTCGACCTGGCCCTCGTCTTCTCCGAGGTGCGGGCCAACGCTGCCGCGGTCTTCACTCAGAGCCACTTCGCTGGGGCGCCGGTGATCCTGGGCCGGCAACATATCGCCGACGGCTATCTCCAGGCCCTGGTGATCAACAGCAAGAACGCCAACGTGGCCACGGGCCCTCGAGGGCTGGAGATCGCCCTCGAGGTCACGCAGCAGGTCGCCTCCGAGCTGGGGATCGACTATCGGGATGTCCTCCCCTCCTCGACCGGAATCATCGGCCGACAACTCCCGATCGAGAAGATCCGCCGGGGCCTCCAGGGAATCAAAGGGGAGCTCAGCCTGGAGAACCTCGAACAGGTGGCGGTCGCCATCATGACCACCGATCGACGGCCGAAATACATCGCCTGGAAGGTCGATCACGCGGTGATCAACGGCATCGCCAAGGGGGCCGGCATGATCGAGCCCAACATGGCCACCATGCTCGCCTTTCTCCTCACCGATGCCCGCATTCCCTCGCCCGTTCTCCAGGAGATGCTCCAGCAGGCCGTGGACCGGTCGTTCAACATGATCAGCATCGACACCGACACCAGCACCAGTGACACCGTCGTGCTCCTGGCCAACGGCCTGGCGGGTGAGGTCGATCCCACCCGCTTCCAGGCGGCCCTCGACGAAGTCTGCCTCTACCTGGCCAAAGAGATCGCCCGGGACGGCGAAGGAGCCAGCAAGCTGATCGAGGTCACCGTCTCCGGGGCAAGGGATTTCGGCCAGGCGAAGCGGGTGGCGAAGGCGGTGGTTAATTCCCCCCTGGTTAAGACCGCCGTCTACGGCTGCGATCCCAACTGGGGGCGAGTCTGCATGGCCGTGGGAAAATGTTACGAGGAGAAGGAGATCCGCCCCGAGCGGACGACCATCGCCTTTGGCCCAACGGTTGTCTTTCGGGAAGGGACTCCACAGGAGTTCGACCTGGAGGAATTGCGCCGTTACCTGGAAGCCGATGAGGTCCGCATTGCCGTCGATCTGGGGGTCGGGGCCGGGCAGGCCACCGTCTGGGGCTGCGACCTCACGGAGGGGTATATCCAGGAGAACGCCTATTACTCCACATAGGAGGTAATGCCCTGTTTTCGGAGCGGACACAAACGCTCATCTTGACATCCAAAGGCCCTTTAGCGATATTCTCCCGTGTTGGTAAAAGACAGGTTGTACCGACAAGCCTTCGATGCCCTTTTTCATGTAGCACGTCAAGCTGCCATGACCGCTTTGGCGGCAGATGACTCACGTTGGGGCAAACTCCGGCGGACATTGCCTAAACCTTTTTCAGAACGATTTCGCCAGATCATCAGCACGTTGCACATTACGTATTCCTATGATGGGAACTACCCGAAGGACCAAGTGGATGAAGAATTCTACCATTGGCAGAACAAAGTAAGTCAGTTCATTCAAGACTTGGAAAGAATTTAGATTCTTCAGTCCAAGAGGCCATATGGGAGTTTTAACTGGGGTAGACTGGCCTCATGCCTCAGGGTTTCGAGGAATTTCACGCGAAAAAAGGGGGAAGCCATGACAAAGACGGCGTTGGTTCTGGGGGGCACCGGTCCCACCGGGCCTTTCATCGTGGAAGGCCTGTTAGACCGGGGCTATGAGGTCACCATCATGCATGGGGGCTTCCACGAGATCGATTTTTCCCGTCCCGTGGAGCATATCCACGGCGATGTCCATTTCCGGGAGACCCTGGAAGAGGCCTTGGGAAACCGCACCTTTGACCTGACGGTCTTCACTTATGGCCGGTTGCGGGTAACGGCGGAGGTGATGAAGGGCCGGACCGGGAGGTTCATCTCGGCGGGAGGTGGGGCGGTGGCCCGGCCCGATGATCCCCGCTGGGGCCCGTTGGGGCAACCGATGGCCGTTAACGAGGACTCTCCTACCCAGGATGATCCCAACGCAGACCGCTTCCGGTATCTGATGCAGGAGAGCGAGCAAGTGGTGCTCCGGGCCCACCGCGAGGGCCATTACTCAGCCACGGTCTTCCGCTATCCTTACCTGTATGGCCCCAGACAGATGGGCGAGCGGGACTGGTGTATTATCCGCCGCATTCTGGACAAGAGGCCCCACTACGTCATCGCGGATGGCGGCATAAAACTGGAGAGCCAGGCCTATGTCGAGAATGCAGCACAATTCATCCTGCTGGCGGTCGATAAGCCCCAGGAATCAGCCGGAGAGATCTTCTTTGTCACCGATGAGCGGACCATCACGCTGAAGCAGCGCATCGATTACATCGCCAGGATCATGAACCATGACTGGGAGCTGGTGAGCATGCCCTATGAGCTGGCCAAGCCTTGTCATCCCTTCTGGCGGGGCCCGGGGCACCAAATTAAGGATATCACCAAGGCCAAGATCCGGTTAGGTTACCAGGACGTGGTGCCGATGGAGGAGGCGATCGAGCGCTCCGTGAAGTGGCTTCTGGAGAACCGGCCTGAGCCCGGCGGGGAGCTGGAGACACAGCTCAACGATTCCTTCGACTATGCGGCGGAGGATGAGCTGATCCGGGCCTATAAAGAGGGCATCACCCATGCCAGGCAAGTCCCTTACCCCGATTATGTCTACGCCCACCCTTACCGGCATCCTCGCCAGCCTGGGGAAGAGTGGAAGCCCACCTGGCAGCGTCGCTTCGACACTGGCCAGCGGTCTTAATTCCCTATTTTCAGCGGGCGGCCAATGGGCGTAAATAGTGCCTGAACGAAAACTAGGTAAAGATGTCATTTCGAGGAGCGCAGCGACGAGAAATCTTATTGGAAAATAGACAGCTCAAGATTTCTCCTTTCGGTCGAAATGACAAAAAAGGGGTTTTCGTTCAGACACTAAATATATCGCATAGGAATTCCCATTTTCAGCTATGAGCTTTGAGCTACGAGCTACGAGCTAACTTGTTAGTTTCTCTGAGCGCCCTCAAGATTTTCTCCGGCGTTATGGGAAGCGATCTGATGCGCACGCCTATGGCGTCGTAGATGGCATTGGCAATGGCCGCTGCGGTGGGGACGCCGGGCTGCTCCCCCAGCCCCTTGGCCCCATAGGGCCCAGGGCCATTCATTTTCTCGATAAAGGAGCATTCCACCCCCGGCATATTGTTAGCGCGCAGCATCCCGTACTCCAGAAAATTGGGGTTGAGCACTTTGCCCTTTTCCATTTTGACCTCTTCGCTCAGGGCATAGCCGAGTCCCTGATGAACGCCTCCACAGACCTGGTTCTCCGCGTTGGGCGGGTTGATGAGGAAGCCCACATCGTTCACGGAAACCAGCCTGAGCACGCTCACCGTCCCCGTTTCTGTATCCACTTCGACCTCAGCCGCCTGGGCCACAAATGCCCGGTCCTCCCCCATATCGTAGATGAAGCCTTTTACCGCCCCACGGTCGAACGTGCCTATCTCCCCGAAGTAGGTCCCCGTCGCCATGAGGGGGCCATGCATTCGGAAGTGACTGCTCCGGGCCAGCCGTTCTAAGGATAGCGGATGCTCTGGGGCATGATTGCTCCGGATGAGCCCATCCCGCATCTCCAGGTGTTGGGGGTCAGCATCCAGGGTTTGAGCGGCCAGCTCGAGGATCTTCGTCTTGAGCTCTTGGGAGGCCCTTCTCACCGCCTGGCCGATGCAGTGGGTGATGCGGCTCCCGCTGCTCAGGGTGTCGAAGGGCGCATGGTCGGTATCCTTGGAGGCCAGAACGATGCGATCTAAAGGGAGCCCCAGCTCTTCTGCGGCGACCTGCAAGGCCATGATATCCGTCCCGGTGGCATCGGGCGCCCCGATGGAGAGGGTCACCGTGCCGTCTTCATTGAGCTTCATGATGGCGCTCGAGGAGCCTGCACCGCTGTACCAGTGTCCTACGGCAATGCCCTTCCCCCGGCGGATGCCCTCTTTTCTCTTCAGGTCAATCCTTTCTGCCGCCTGGAGCAAGACCTCTTGGATGCCAACGCCCCGGTAGCGGTCTCCTCCCGGCCCGATATACCCCTCTCCCACGGCGTTCTTCAGGCGCAGCGCCACGGGGTCCATCCCCAACCTGCGGGCGATGATGTCCATCTGGGACTCGAAGGCAAAGGTCGGCTGCGGGGTGCCATGGGCGCGACAACAGGCGGCGCTCATTTTATTGGTGTAAACGCAGTAGGAGTCCACCTCAACATGGGGAACCCGGTAAGGGCCCACGGCCTGCTTTGCCCCCTCGCCCGCCGCCATGGGTCCCATATCCGCGTAGGCGCCGGTGTCATAGATCAGCCGCACCTTCCGTGCCGTGATGGCTCCATCCCGCTTCACCCCCGTTTTGATCTCGACGGTGGTTGCGTGCCGGGGATTGAAGGACGTGAACTCCTCATAGCGTGAAGCCGTGATCTTGACCGGCCGCCCCGTCTTCCTCGCCAGTACCAGGCAATAGGGCTCGAGGCGGACAAAGTTTTTCGCACCGAAGCTTCCCCCAATCGGCATGGGATGGACGCAGATCTGGCTCAGAGGGAGGCCGAAGATCTCTGAGAGTTGGGATCGGAGCTGGAAGGTTCCTGTGGTCGGAGACCACACCTCGATCCTCCCGTTGGCATCGAAGCTGGCGATGGCGGCGTGCGGCTCCATCTGTCCCTGGAGAATCGTCTGGGTCTGGAAGAGATCCTCGAAGAGGTAATCGGCCTCCTGGAACCCCCTGGCGATGTCGCCCCGCCGGATGCGGGTATGCGAACAGATGTTTCCGGACCTGATCACATTGGCGCTTCCTTTATAGCTGGGAAGCTCTTCATGGATGAGTGGCGCCCCCGGCGCCATGGCCATGACAGGATCGAATAGGGCGGGGAGCTCACGATATTCTACCTTGATCCGTTTTAGAGCCTCCTCGGCCAGCTCCGGCGTTTCGGCCGCCACAGCCGCCACCGGCTCGCCCACATAGCGAACCTTGCCCGTGGCAAAAAAGGGCATATCGTAGATGGCCCCACCGAAGAGCGCACCTGGCCCATCCTTCGCCGTGGCGATGAACCTTTCCCCACCCAAAAGCCTCTCCGCTTCTGAGGGATCTATGCTTATGATCAAGGCATGAGGATGCGGGCTCCGGAGGATTTTGCCATGCAGCATACGGGGAAGCTCGATGTCTCCCGTATATTTCTTCGCCCCAGTGAGCTTCTCCTGGCTATCATAGACCGGCAAGGGCCTTCCCACATACGAAAATTCCTCTTTCATGGGTTCTTCCCCTTTTGGTGAAATGAAGTTTACCTGGGAATTTGCTTTCCGAGAGTTTATATCCCTGAGAAAAGGGAAAGTCAATGGGTTTTCTGGGTTGTGATGGGGAGCGCCAGGGTTCAGAATGTAAGGGACTCAAGAAAAATTAAATATCCCCGCCAGTAGCTATGGGGTCAAACAGGATCTGCTCAGAAAGCCAAACTTTGGGATAATTTATTTTCATAGAGTCCCTAAGAGGATCCGCCGCAAGCCTTTTGACCGTGCCCTGAATTAGAGCTTGCCTTATCGGATGGGAAAGTGATAAAACAATGTCCCGATGCTCCCTGGGAGGAGCAAACGGTTGCCGACCCTCCCGGGGAGGAGGACCTTTGACACCCAGAACCTCTTGGAATACCATGGGAGTATTTTGAAACTGAGGTGCACCTCCTAACAGGAATTGATAGGGAAACCATCCAGCCGATGCCGGTATTCCGTTTAACGAAGAAACTCCTCTTCCCTTCGCCCGATTTGGCCGAAGAAGATGGCCTGCTTGCAGTGGGGGGTGACCTCGGCCCCAGGCGTCTCGCATTGGCCTATGCGCACGGCATCTTCCCCTGGTACTCCAATGGCTCGCCCATCCTCTGGTGGTCTCCCGATCCCCGGCTGATCCTGATTCCTGGGGAGCTCCGGGTATCACAGCGGCTCAGCCGGACCATCCGGAAAGGGATCTACCGGGTGACCCTGGATACCGCATTCCGAGAGGTTATCCGCGCATGTGCCGAGGTGCACCGGAAAAAAGATGGAGGCACCTGGATCACGAAAGAGATGATCGAGGCCTATACGCGCCTCCATGAGCTGGGCATTGCCCACTCGATCGAGTCCTGGTATGGGGAGGGGCTTGCCGGAGGAATGTACGGCGTTTCCCTGGGCGGGGCCTTCTTCGGCGAGTCCATGTTCACCCAGAGGAGCGATGCCTCCAAGGTCGCCCTGGTCCATCTGGTGCAATACCTCACCGGGTGGAATTTCACCCTGATCGACTGTCAGGTTACCACGGGGCATATGATCCGATTCGGCGCCCGGGAAGTGCCGCGCCGGGAATTCCTGGATCGGCTTGAGAAGGCCCTCACCCAACCGGGGAGATACGGGGTGTGGACGACTGGCCCTTAACCTACTCTATTCTTCGCTTTGTCGCTATCCGGTAAAGGTTTAGGGCCAGCTCTCCGACCTGGCTGGGGCCGGGGCTCTCGATCCGGTTGCTCTCCAGGAACTGCAGGATCTGGTCGGCCATGTGGGCGATGGTTTCCTCCTGGTTCAGGCCGGCCTGAGCCAGGATTTCTTCCAGCTCCTTTAGCCGTTTTTCCATGGTTCCTTGCTTTAGGTCGATCATCCTCTGTTTCTCCCGAAGGTCCATAATTCGGATATCTTCTGCGATCAGACGGTTTCTGAGGTTTCCGACCATCTTGTCCAGGCAGCTCGCACAGAGCTCGGCCGGGCCCGTCCAGCAACTTTTACAAAGCTCACCCATTGACGCTCACCTCCTTGGTAGAAGTGTAAAAGTGTAGAAGTAAAGTTGCGAGAAACTCTTCGGCAGTCACGCAACAATTGTACCCTTGATGGCTAATCGAGTCAATTTTGAGAAATCTGAAGATCTGAACATTATCCTCCCATGCCGGCACATGGCGAGCCTGGATGACGCGTTGGACTGTAGACCAAAATAGGGGCGAAGCAGCCAAGCACAAACCCTATGCAACGCTCTCCTCAATAGGGGCTACTCCCTCTCTCCCTTGGGTAACCCGTTTCATCTCTTTTTTGCCGTTCTCTCGCTCCTTCTCATCCGAACAATGTTCTTTAACGAACTTGGTTATATTCTGCTTATAATGAAATAGACATATTTGGTGAATAGCTTTATGGAATGCTCTAGGAATTGCCCATAGATATCCCTTTAATCCATCGGTCACAAAGATCTTTACCTCAAAGCCCATCTTCTTTAGCTTGGCAATGATCCATAAACAATTCCATCCAGTGCGCTTTTCCACAGGCCTTGTGCAACCCTCACGCCCAAGAGCCTGGAGCGGGCCAACCCCAAGGAGGCCCAGGCCCCGGTGGACTACCTCGTGGCCCGGCTGCTGGCTACCCAGCCCGGGGGGCCTTTCCCTTCCCAGGACGAGCCGGTGGTAGTCCAACTCCCACAGCTTACCACCTGGTAGCCATACCCATTGATCAACCTCCCCCCCGACCTGGATCTCGTAGGCCTCTTCGGGATTCTCCAGCCAGGAGCTAATCTTCCTCAGGTAAACGAGCGCTGAAATCACCGGCAAACCATAGCTCTCGTCGATCCTTCCCCCATAGCGAAACATCCGCCGGGGCATGTGGCGATCTTAGTCGGCTTGGAACTTTAGGTGGACCAGGCACTCCTACCCCTGGATCCATCCCCGGTAGAGGTAATCTTCTGCGGTCTCCGAGACGGGCGGCCGGGCATCGGCCAGGCACTGACACCCCCGGAGGATAATAGTATCACGAAAGGCCTTGGACGGTTGAGGCCATCGCCGATGCGTTAGTCGTTTTAGCGGGAACTTTGACATCTTGGGTTTGACCACGCGCGGGTTGATGCGCTGGTTAGATTCTGGTAAATGATAGCGTGCAATTAAGGAGACGGGCACGATCAAACAGCTCCTGACCTTCTTCGTCAACCGCCGATCGCGCTTTTCTCGGGCTTCAGCCGGTCACGTGGATCAAGCCGGTGCGCCACTTTGCGACGATCTCTCGGGGGGTGCTGCTCAAGGGGATCGGGCTTGACCTCCTCTATCCAAACCTGCTAATGCTCGCGGCCGCCGCCGTTCTCTTCGTCGGGTTTAGCGTCTGGCATTTTCGCAGACAGCTCGGGTGAGGGCATCCCATTGTCCCAAGCGGGACAGGCATCTCGCCTATTCACGGCAAGACCTGAAGATGTACAGGATGTCTGAGGACAGTACAAAAACCTTTTGCTCTTCCTCCGAGAGTGCCTCCCACATTTCGCGTCTTATCCAGGCAGCATCAGAAGCCATCGACCCAGCGGACCATCTCCCGCAGCAGCTCGTCAGAAGGCTTTCGGGGCGGTTCGGCTCCCGCTCTCGGTAGCCCCTCCTGTGGCACGGCTTATGCTCCTCTCTGGGGAGCAGAGGAGGGTGGTGTGGGTGTGGACGAGAGCCTCAAAATTATCGAAAACCGCCGCTACCGATGGCTCTGTATTTCTTTGATGCCAGCGCTCTGGTTAAGTATTACATTCCGGAACGCTCCCTTTCATCAGTGGCGATAGCACTCTCCTGGCTGCTGCCCACGCCGAGGGCCTGCCCATTGACAACCCCTTCGACCACGCCTTGCCTCAGGATAACCCCCGGATTTCCACTTCAACCTAATTGTTCATAAATGCTGGGGTCAAGGGCTTTAGCCGGTTAGGAACACATCATAGGTAGATCCCTTAAGTACCTACCTATGACCATGTGCTAGAACCTCTCTTTAAGTGCCTCAAGAATGGTTGCCTTTTAGAAATTCGTAATGAATTAAGAAAGGGAATCCGGTATCTCGCTGTAAATG
>JACOWJ010000020.1 GCA_016176845.1 Nitrospinota bacterium | reverse complement strand
TTGAAGGTTCCCAATCGGTTTCCTCAATAATCAATTCAACTGTCTTTAATCTCCTCTTTTTTTCCTCATCGTACCGATACCGGACACAAATAAGGCGCTCCCCGTATTGTGCAACCAGTTTTTTAGTGCCTCTTTGGCCGGGTTTTAAATTTAATCTGGTTTTCATAATATCCAAAAATATACACCCTCATACATATCAATGTACTCAAGATGAACACATCGAAATTACGAGGGTAAACTATACCTGGGGCGTCCAAATTGGCTCGGAAACCTTTCCCGGTTTTTGGACCCCCAAGTTTTCGACTTTAGCAGTTGCCACATCTTGGCTCCGGAGGATTTCATGAGGGCCAAAAACCAGGAAACGAATCGGGATAATTTTGGGCCTTTTTGGACACCCCAAACTATGCCAACGTTATCTAACGTTTGTATTTAGTACATACATTTGGTGTTATTTTCTTTTCTTGCTTCCCTTTCCGTACTACTTGCACCTCTGCCGAGAGATTGGAACTGGTGTTATCAACAATAAACCTGCTATCCTCCAACAACGCTTTTAATAAATCCTCCTCCGTAAAAAGTAAATAGCCTTTCGTAACAAATTCTGTATGTATTTCAAATAAATACCGAGGCTTTCTTTTCGATTTAAGGAATTCGTAGCAATCGTTCAGAATGTCATTTGACATTCTCAAAATCACGGGTTTCTGTGTCCAATCAAAATCATCTTCATTTTTACCCAAGGCAAATAGCGCATCCAAAATAACATACTGAAAATCTATGTTGTATGGTTGTTTTCTATGATGTCCAGAAATAAAATTAATCGCTTTCTCATATTCTCCATTTAGAACATAAGCTTCTCCTAGATCGTACTGAACATATGGGTTATTAGGAAATCTCTTCGCTCTTTGTTTACAGTATTTTACTAAAGCAGGATAATCTTCTTTCTCCCTCAACTCATGAGCTATTTCCCATTCTTCTTCAAAGTCATCGTATTCATTATAATATTCATGATGCGACGCACTTGATTTTAAGCGATTCTCAGGGAACTTGATTATGTTCGATTTTTTAGTCATTTTCCTGCTATTCCTTGGTAACGTTGGAACCAATCGACAGCGCTTCGTGATGCCTGACGCCGAAGATCGGAACTACAACAGGTCAGCCGGGCTCTGGACACCCTTTCCTCCTCGATTTAGAACGTGGGTGTAAATCATGGTCGTACTGACATCCTTATGGCCCAGTAACTCCTGGACAGTACGGATATCATAGCCCGCCTCAAGCAAATGCGTGGCAAAAGAGTGGCGGAAGGTGTGGCAGCTCGCGGCCTTATGGATGCCTGCCTTCCAGATTGCCTCTTTCACTGCCCGCTGCAAAACCTCTTTACCCAGGTGATGTCGCCTTTCGATTCCACTGCGAGGGTCAATCGAACGTTTTAAAGAGGGGAAGACGTATTGCCAGGCCCATTCGCGGCAGGCATTGGGATATTTTCTCTCCAGGGCATAGGGCAGGTATACGTCCCCAAACCCATCGTTCAAATCTTTTTGATGGAGCTTTTTTACCTCCTTCAAATGTCGCTGCAAAGGATCTTTCAGGCTAAGGGGCAGCATGGTCACCCGGTCCTTTTCGCCTTTGCCATCCCGGACCACGATTTGATTGTAGGAGAAGTCGATATCCTTCACCCGCAAGCGGAGGCACTCCATCAGCCGAAGCCCGGAACCGTACAGGAGATTTGCCATGAGCCGGTTGATGTCGGATAAGCAGTTCAGGACAGATTTGACCTCTTCTCGGGTAAAGACGACGGGCAACTTTTTCGGCTTTTGAGCACGTATGAGATCGCCGAGCCAGCCGATCTCCTGCTTGAGGACCTCCTGGTAAAGAAACAAAATAGCGCTCAAGGCCTGGTTTTGGGTGGATGCGGCCACATTTTGCTTTACGGCCAGATCCGATAAAAACCGGTTTACCTCCTCGGCTCCCATTTCCTTCGGGTGACGTTTGTGGTGGAAAAGAACGAACCTTTTAATCCAATGCACGTAAGCCTCTTCGGTTCGGATGCTGTAATGCCTGGTCCGAATGACCTGGCGCACCTGGTCAAGGAGTTTGGGGTTTCTGTCTGCCATGATCGTGGGTCCTTGCATCCTTGCGGCCGAATGGACGCCAGGGAAGCGTTGCTCCGCAGAGAAAATTTGCCCCAATAAGCTTCCGTACACCTAAAAATAAAAAAGCCGACCCACTTTGATGTGACCTTTAACGATGGCACACTCGGTAGCTCGGCTGTCTCGATCCAGAGTCGGCAAGAGGCAATGTTCGCTTTGACCCATGATTTTCCGACCTGAATTGAGATTACTCTTTTTAAAACTTTTTGTCAATGGTTGTAAAATGCGAAAAATCGGACAATTCGCATATTTTTAGTCGTGTTCTCTCATTGGCTCAACTCTCATTTAAGCTTCCCCTGCCGATGCAAAACCGCCAGGCTTCGTGGGAAGCGGGTACGCTCCAACACCCTGCCGCTCAGACAAAGGTTTTACCGTGAAAATACCAAGGGCTCTTGTAGGCCCATTTTCATTCGCGGAGGCGGCCAACTTGGGTTGGCCATGTCGGTTTCTGCTTTTGTGGATTGGGCTTGAGAGGCCGCTTGCGGGGGTGTTCGTCTAGAGAGCACAAATCGGCGCTGTGGCCTCATTGCCCATGTAAGGGATAGGGGCTCAAAAAGGCAGCTTGCTTCTCTTCCCTTCTGGGGATACAATCTTTTCTATGTCCATTCTGACCCAGCCTGGGTAGCCCGGGGAGGGCCCCACCTCACCCCCGACGCCTCTCTCGGAGAAAGGGATCATGTCTTCTTGAAACCGACATGGCCAAGTATCGTTAAAGATGGTCATACCGAAATCCTGAAAATCGCAGGAAAGGCTTACTAAAACTGGGTTTTAGGGTATTGGCCGGTTACAAAGAGGGAAAGGCCGGGCTTTGATGGGTCCAGCGATGGTCTGGTAACGTCGATGGCAGGGGAGTGGCTTTAGGCCGGGGTCGGGGGAATTTTTACCGTGAAAATGCCCAAGTCTATCGATGGTTCTTTTTTATGCCCGGGAGTGGTCAACTTTGCTTGATCATGTCGGTTTACGGCACAATTCGGTTATCGCAGGGAACCCCTGGGATTGGTTCAAATTGGCGGGTTTCCCTTTGGAGATGGGGCAAAAAGAGCAGCTCCTGGTCTACCTGAGGGAGCTGCTCAAGTGGAACCAAAGGATCAACCTCACCTCCCTGCGACGGGAGGAGGAGATCATCGCGAAACATTTTTTGGGCTCGCTGGCCTTCTTGCGCGCCTTCGAGCCGGCCCCCGGCCTGGAAGTGGCGGACCTGGGGGCTGGGGCCGGCTTTCCCGGGCTGCCCATCAAGATCTACCGCCCGGAGATTTGCCTTACGCTGATCGAGGCCAGCCAGAAAAAGGCGGCTTTCCTGAAGCATATCGGCCGGATCTTGGGGTTGGAGGGGGTCCGTTACGAGGCCCAACGTTCTGAGGCGTTAATCCGAGAAGGGAATTATCTGGGCAGTTTTGACCTGATCCTCTGCCGCGCCGTTGGAAAGGTGGGGAAGGTCATCCCCTTTTCTCTCCCTTTGCTCAAGGTCGGCGGAAGCCTGGTCGTCCAAAAGGGGGAGGAGGTGGAGGAAGAGGGCCAGGCCGCAGCCCGGGCCCTGGCCGATTATCAGGCCCGGATGGAGAAGGTGATCCCCGTCGAGTTGCCGCCAAAGGGCACAAGGTTCAACCTGCTGGTGGTAAAAAAAAACGGCGTAGGCACTGCTTCATTGCATTCATTACTACAATAGGCCGGCCAGCTCTCCCAGCCTTTGCCGGTCCAAGATCAGGATATCCCGGCCCTGGAGCTCGATGATCTCGTCCTGGCGCAATTCGCTCAGGACCCGGCTGACGGTCTCCTGGGCGATCCCGATCAGCTCCGAGATCTCGCGGCGAGATAAGGAAAAGGGATGTTTTTGGCCTTTGAGCTCTTGGCGGCAGCAGGGCTGGGGGATGGAAAGCAGCAGCGTGGCCACCCTTTCCCGGGCGTTCTTCAGTCCCAAGTCCAGGATCTTCTCCTGGGCCTTCATCAATTCGCTGAAGAGGGCCTTCAACACCTTCCAATTGATGATGGGGTGGGCTGCCAAGAGCCTGGCCAGGTCGCCCTGGGCAATGGAGCAGATCTCCGATTCCCAAAGGCTTTCCGCGGTCACGTTGTATCCCTCTTCGAACAAGGCCTCCCAGCCCAGGATATCCCCTGGTCCGAGGATCCTCAGGCTCTGCTCTCGGCCATCCATCAGGGCCCGGGAGATCTTCACGGCCCCACCCTTGATGAGATAAATCGAGTGACCTACGTCCCCTTCCATGAAGATGACTTGGTGTCTCTTGTACCGGTGAAGACGGAGCAACTTGCCAACCCGCCGCAGGTCCTCTGGGGCAAGGTCGGAGAAGATGGTGCTCCCTCTAGCCGTGCAGATCTGACATTGAGAATCCATGGGCCTATCTTACCTCCACAGAAACCGCCCTCCCAAGCGGCTTTTTTTACTCGTATTGTTCAAGAGTTTAGCGAAAAGGGGGGATTTCGTCAAGGTTTGATACGAAAATGTCCCCTCACCCCAACCCTCTCCCCAAGGGGAGAGGGAGTGTCGTAAGCCATTTTCATGGGCTTGGGTGCTTCAGGGGCGCATGGTGGATGAGCATGAAAATGCCAAGGGCCCAGGACTGTGGAAAAATTGTGCATAAAATTCATCCTAAATCTCCTTCTACTCCGCCCTCGGGCGAAAGAAAGGGGAAGGGAAAGAAGGGAAGAGGGGGAAAAACTTTGTATTTCAGTGGGTTACGAATGAGAGATCGGGTCCCTCCCGTTTGGGTCTAAGGGGTCGGATCAGGGGAAAGTTTTCCACAGGTCCAAGATCATGGCCCCCTCCGTTTGACGCAACGCCGGGGGTAGATCCGCTGGAGAGCGCACGAAAAACGCAGGAGGAGAGAGCTTATGAGCCCTCGACCGGATAGATCCCCACCAGCGCCAGCTTTCGCTCCTGGCAGAGACGAACGATCGTCTCCTCTTCGGCGGCGTCAAACTCCAGGGCCATGCCACACTCGGTGGCGATCCGGCGCGGCTTGAGCACCGGCCTGACCTTGATTCCGTTACCCTTGAGCAGCTTTTCGGCCTGGAGGGTTTGGTGGGTGGTGGGAAAGACGGCGACTCGCTTCGCGAGAGTAGTTCCTTCCATTTTAAAATTTTCAATTTTCAATTTTCAATTCGGCATTCGCAGCATGCCGGTGGTATTCTTGGAGAGAGAGGACCGCCAGCTTTCCCTCCAGGACCGCCTTGATGCCTTGAGCTGCGGCGAAGGAGCCCGGGATGGTGGTGCAATAAGGGAGGTGATGGACCAGCGCGGCCCGGCGAATGCTGTAGGAGTCCCGCTGAGAATCTCGACCGCTCGGGGTGTTGATGACCAACGAGATCTCCCCGTTCTTGATCCGATCGACGATGTTGGGCCGTCCTTCGATCACCTTGAGGACCGTTTGGACCTCGATCCCTGCGGCCCTTAAATGTGCGGCGGTGCCACGGGTGGCCACGATCTCGAAGCCCAACGCCACCAACTGCCGGGCGATTTCGACGGCCGCCGGCTTGTCCTCGTCCTTGACGCTGATGAAGACGATTCCTCCCTGGGGCAGCCCCCCATCGGTGCAAAGCTGGGATTTGGCGAAGGCCTGGCCGAAGCCCCAATCGATTCCCATCACCTCTCCGGTCGATTTCATTTCGGGCCCCAGCAGGGTGTCCACCCCCGGAAACTTGATGAAGGGGAAGACGGCTTCCTTGACGGCAATGTGCTGGATCCTCTTCTCCTCGGTCAAGCCCAGCCTCTCCAGGGTCACCCCCGCCATCACCTTGGCGGCCAGCTTCGCCAGGGGCACCCCGATCGCCTTGCTGACGAAGGGGATGGTGCGTGAGGCCCGCGGGTTGACCTCCAGGATGTAGACTTCTTGTTTCTGAATGGCGAACTGGATGTTGATCAGGCCGATGACCCCCAGCTCTCGGGCCAGGAGATGGGTCTGCTCCCGCATCTGGTCGATTAGATCGGCCGACAGGGAATAGGGCGGAAGTGAACAGGCGCTGTCGCCGGAGTGGATCCCCGCCTCCTCGATATGCTCCATGATTCCCCCGATCACCACCCGCTCCGTGTCCGCGATGGCATCCACATCGACCTCGATGGCATCCTGGAGGAACTTGTCGATCAGGACGGGGTGTTCCGGAGAGGCGGTTACCGCCCGGGCCATGTATTTCTCCAGGCCGACCTCCTCGTGGACGATCTCCATGGCCCTTCCCCCCAGGACGTAGGAGGGGCGGACCAGGACCGGGTAGCCGATTCTCTTGGCGATCTCCCGGGCCGCCTCGAAAGAGAGGGCCGTGCCGCTTTCGGGCTGGCGCAAGCCCAGCTTTTCCAGCAGCAGTTTGAAGCGCTGGCGGTCCTCAGCCCGGTCGATGCTGTCGGGGGAGGTCCCCAGGATCCTTACCCCGGCTCGCTCCAGGGGAACGGCCAGCTTCAAAGGGGTCTGCCCTCCGAACTGGACGATCACCCCTTCGGGTCGCTCGACCGAGACGATGTTCAGGACATCCTCCAGCGTCAGGGGCTCGAAGTACAGCCGATCGGAGGTGTCGTAATCGGTGCTGACGGTCTCCGGATTGCAGTTGACCATGAGGGTCTCATAGCCGAGCTCCTTCAGGGCGTAAGCCGCGTGGACGCAGCAGTAGTCGAACTCGATCCCCTGGCCGATCCGGTTGGGTCCTCCTCCCAGGATGACGATCTTTTTCCGATCGGTGGGCCGGGCCTCGCACTCCCGCTCATACGTGGAATAGAGGTAAGGGGTGTAGGCTTCAAACTCGGCCGCGCAGGTATCCACCCGGTTGAAAGTGGCGCGGATTCCTGCCGCCTCTCGGAGCTTGCGCACCTCTCCCTCCCGGACCCCCCAGAGCCCGGCCAGGCGGCGGTCGGAGAAGCCGTACTCCTTGGCTTCCCGGATCGCTAACTTGATCGTATAGGAATTTTCTTTTTCGATGAATGCGGGACCATGAGCAAGAGATAGGGGGGAGTTCCTATACCCTATTCCCTGTTCCCTGTCCCCTAATTTAAAATCCTCCCGGGTCGCTTCGCTCCATGGCAAATTGGAAATTGGAAAGTGCAAATTTCCAATTTCCAATTTGCCATCTTCAATTTCCGATTCGCCCCCGAAGGGGGCGTCAGGGGCCTCTCCGGCCTGAAGAGCGGAGATGGGAGGAGCTTCCAGATAGGCCATTACAAGCTGGCGGCTATCTGCAGATCCCAATTGCTCCTCCATCTCGACGATCTCCCGGATGTTGTGGAGGAACCATGGATCGATTCCCGTGAGCTCATGGATGCGTTCCACCTCCCAGCCGCTGCGGAAGGCCTCGGCGATGTGCCAGACCCGCTCCCAGTTGGGGACCCGCAGCCCCTCCCGCAGCAACTCGGCCTTCTTCTCGGCAGAGAGGCCCTGGAGAGCCGTCGGGGTCTCCAAACCATAGCGGTCGATCTCCAGGGAGCGGATCGCCTTCTGGAGGGCCTCCTTGAAGGTCCGGCCGATCGCCATCACCTCTCCCACCGATTTCATCTGGGTGGTGAGCGTCTGATCGGCCTGGGGGAACTTCTCGAAGGCGAAGCGGGGGAACTTGACTACACAGTAGTCGATGGTGGGCTCGAAGGAGGCCGGGGTCTCCCGGGTGATATCGTTGGGGATCTCGTCCAGGGTGTAGCCCACGGCCAGTTTGGCAGCGATCTTGGCGATGGGAAATCCGGTGGCCTTGGAGGCCAGGGCCGAGCTGCGCGACACCCGGGGATTCATCTCGATGACCACCAGGCGGCCGCTGCATGGATCGACGGCGAACTGGATGTTTGAGCCGCCCGTCTCCACCCCGATCTCACGGATGATGGCGATGGCGGCATTCCTCATGATCTGGTACTCTTTGTCGCTGAGGGTCTGGGCAGGGGCGACCGTGATGCTATCGCCCGTGTGGACCCCCATGGGGTCGAAGTTCTCGATGGAGCAGATGATGACCACGTTGTCCTTCAGGTCCCGCATCACCTCCAACTCGAACTCCTTCCAGCCGATCACGGACTCCTCGATCAGGATCTCTCCGATGGGGCTGGCCTGCAGCCCCCATTCGATATAGTCCTGGAACTCTTGCCGGTTGTAAGCGATATTTCCGCCCGTGCCTCCCAACGTGAAGGAGGGCCGGATGATCACGGGAAAGCCGATTTCTGGAAGGACCTGCCAGGCCTCGGCGGTGGAGTGGGCATAGCCGCTCTGGGGGAGCTCCAGGGAGATGCGCTCCATCGCCGCCTTGAAGAGCCCACGATCCTCGGCCTTCTTGATGGCTTCCAGCTTGGCCCCGATCAGCTCCACCCCATAGCGGTCCAGCATCCCCCCCTCGGCCAACCTCACGGCCAGGTTGAGGGCGGTTTGTCCTCCCACGGTCGGCAACAGGGCGTCCGGCCGCTCCCGGTCGATCACCCGCTCCAGCATATCGGGGGTCAGCGGCTCGATGTAAGTGCGATCGGCCATCTCGGGGTCGGTCATGATGGTGGCGGGATTGCTGTTGATCAGGACCACCTGGTAGCCCTCCTCCCTGAGGGCCTTGCAGGCTTGGGTGCCGGAGTAGTCAAACTCGCAGGCCTGGCCGATGACAATGGGCCCGGAACCGATCAGGAGGATCTTCTGGATATCTCTTCTTTTGGGCAACGATCTTTCTCCATTTTCGCGGGGCATTCCCCCCACGTTTTGCAGCATTATTCCAGGATCTTTTCTATTTCATGGTCGGTAAAACCAAATTGTCGGAAAATTCGTATCACGTAAGCAGTTGATAATTCTACTTCTCCCATGTCAATAGGAACTACTCTTTTCTTATCTCCAACATAACGGACATATAGCCGGTGGTCTCCCTTTCCTTCTCTATAAAATTCGCAGCCTGCATGCTCTAACAGCCTGATAAGCTCTTTTGGTTTTAAAGAAGGAACATTCTTAGGCATAGAGAGCCCTGAGCTCAAACGATTCTGAAATAGGGTCTGTCCTCTCTATGGTAAGAAATTCATGGAGCTCCTTTATAGATATAGGTGCGCAATGAATATTTTCTTCTTCTTTTCTAACTTCCTCAAAAGAAACAATAGCTTCTTTCAATTTTTCGAATGCTATCTCTTTTGTGCCTGCTTGCCCTACTAACCCGTTTTCCAAACACAAAGCCACCCAATGATGATCGCTTTTTCTGAACACGACCGTATAAAAATCCATAAATTTTTCACCCCTTTAAAGGCCCGATCAGCTCTTCGATGGCCGCTCGCGGGATCTCCCCCTCCCGCAGCAATTGAGGAGGCGTTTGCGTGAGGTCAATCAGGGTGGAGCCCATCTGGCTCGTACAGGGTCCCCCATCCAGCAGGAGATCGACCCCCTCCCCCAGCTCCTGCAGGACCCCCTGGGCCGTGGGCGGGGTGGGGCGATCGGACAGATTGGCGCTGGTACCAGTAATGGGGACCCCCGCCTCTCGGACCAGCGACCGGATCAGGGGCAGGGCGGGCAGACGGATGGCGATGTCCGAGGTGTCCCCCAATAGGACCCGGGGCAAGCGGGAAGAGGCAGGAAAGACCAGGGTGAGCGGGCCAGGCCAGAAGGCCCGCATGAGCCTCTCGGCCAGAGGGGGCAAGGCCTCGATGAGCTCATGCAGCTCTTCCTCTTCCCCGATGAAGATCAACAGCGGCTTCGATAACCGCCTTCGCTTGACCTGATAAACCTTCTCGACCGCCTTCTCGTCCAGGGCATTGGCCCCCAGGCCATACAGGGTATCCGTGGGCAAAACCACCAGCTTTCCGGCCCGGATGGCTGCCGCGGCCTCTCGCACGCGATCGGGATCGGGCCGATGCGGGTCGATGGGGATGATCGGGGTCATGAGGATAGCGCCTTCGTTTTTGACCTCTCGCTGTCGCTCCTACGCGTTGCGCCGGGGGGGCCTTTTCTCGATCTCTCCCCCCTGTTCCTCCACCTGGCGGGCCAGCCCCTCTTTGAAGGAGGAGAGCTTTCGGGCCTTTTCCTCGCAGGAGAGGGACAGGATTTGGGCGGCAAAGATGGCGGCGTTCTTGGCCCCCGTCTTGCCCACCGCCATGGTGGCTACCGGGACCCCTCCCGGCATCTGCACCATGGAGAGCAGGGCATCCCATCCCTTCAGGGGGGAGGAATCGATGGGTACGCCGATTACGGGGAGGGTCGTCTCGGCCGCGATGACACCCGCCAGATGCGCGGCTCCGCCAGCCCCCACGATCAGGACCTGAAGCCCCCTTTGGCGAGCCGTGCGGGCATACTCGAAGGTCCGCCGGGGAGAGCGATGGGCGGAGGTCAAGAAGTTCTCGTAAGGAATCTCCAGGGAGTCTAGCATGACAGTGGCCTCTTCCATCACGGGCAAATCGGAAGGGCTCCCCATGATCACGCCCACGATGGGTGATTCGCATTCCAAGGCTTCGTCCTCCTCCGAGATCCGAAAACAACTCCTCAATCGATCGCCACCCGGCGCAGCTGAATTATATCCTGCCTTGGGGGTACCGTCAAGGAATTCGGAAGGTTTGCCCTGCCCGTCAGGCCTCAACTCCTCTAAATAACCCCTCACCCCAACCCTCTCCCCCGAAGGGAGAGGGAGCCTCACAGGCCCTTTTCATGCGCTTGGGTGTCCCAAGGGAAATGGCGGATTGACACGCTACTGGAAAGAGATCATGGATATCGAAGAGCTGGATTACCCCTTCCCTACAGAATTAATCGCCCAGGTTCCCGCACCCCATCGGGAGGACTCTCGCCTGATTGTCCTAAACCGCCGGGATGGCTCCATGGAGCATGAGCGCTTTCACCGGTTGCCCGGATACCTGCGGGAGGGAGACCTGTTGGTCCTGAACGACACCCGGGTTTTTCCCGCCCGGCTCGTAGGGCGGAAGATCCCCGGGTTGGCCCGGGTGGAGCTGCTGCTGCTCAAGGAGGGTTCCGATGGCTGCTGGGAGGTCCTCGTCCGGCCGGGGAAGCGGGTCCCGGTAGGGGTCGAGATCGCCTTCGGCCAGGGGGACCTGGTGGGCCGGGTGATCGGCGGGGGAGAGCGCGGGCGGAGGCAGGTGGCCTTTTCCGTTACGGGGGGAGCGGTGGAGGAGAAACTGGCCCTCTACGGCCAGGTCCCCCTTCCCCCGTACATCAAAAGGGAGCTCGGGCCCGGAGCAGCGGATGCCGAGCGGTATCAGACGGTCTATGCCCGAAACGTGGGGGCCGTGGCCGCCCCCACCGCCGGACTGCATTTCACCCCACAGCTGCTCGATCAGGCCCGGCAAAAAGGGGCAGAGGTCCACTTCCTTACGCTTCACGTGGGGTCCGGCACCTTTCTGCCCCTGTGTGCTCCCCGGGTGGAGGATCACCGGCTGGAGGCGGAGTATTATCGCCTGGAGGCCCCGGTGAGGGAAGGGGTGGCCCGGGCGAAAAGGGAAGGGCGACGGGTGATCGCGGTAGGCACCACGGCGACCCGGGCCCTGGAGAGTGCCGCCGGCCAGGGAGGGTTTTCGGGCGTAGCGCGCGACGGCGCGGGGAGTGAGATCGGTCCCCTCAGCGGCTGGACCGACCTCTTCATCCTTCCCGGCTATCGCTTCCAGGTGATCGATGGCCTGTTGACTAACTTCCACCTGCCGCGCTCTACCCTCCTGGCCCTGGTCTATGCCTTTACCGGCCGGGATCTTGTCCTTCGGGCTTACGAGGAGGCCATCCGCCAGAGGTACCGGTTTTACAGCTATGGGGATGCCATGCTGGTAGTCTGATCCGATCCGTCGAGCGGCTCGGAGCCCTCGGGCTCCTCGATCTTGCTGATCTTTACCTCCTCCACCCGCTTGTTGGTGGCCGAGGCGATGGTGAAAACCAGGTCGTCGTATTGGAAGGTCTTACCCTCCTCGGGGATCCGTTGCAGGTAATGGATGACGAAGCCGCCCAGCGTCTCGTAGTCGCCCTCGGGGATCTCCAGCCCCAACTGCTCGTTGATCGCGTCGACCTCCATCCGCGCATCGATCAGGTAGCCCCCGTCGGGCAGCTGTTCGTAAAGCTCCCGGCTCGGGTCGTATTCGTCCTCGATCTCCCCCACAACCTCCTCCAGCAAGTCTTCGACGGTGACGATGCCCACGCTGCCCCCGTACTCGTCCACCACGACTGCCATGTGGATCCGCTTCTGTTGCATCTCCTTGAGGAGGTGATCGACCCGCATCTGCTCCGGCACGTAGTGTGCCGGGCGCATGAAGGCCGAGACGGGCTGCTGCCGGTCCTTCACGTAGAGCAGGTCGAAGGTGCTGACGATCCCCACGATGTTGTGGATCTCTTCATGGTAGATGGAGATGGTGGAGAAGCCCC
Organism: Nitrospinota bacterium; assembly: GCA_016176845.1. Lineage (GTDB taxonomy): Bacteria > 2-12-FULL-45-22 > 2-12-FULL-45-22 > 2-12-FULL-45-22 > JACOWJ01 > JACOWJ01. The sequence continues at coordinate 12,942 of JACOWJ010000020.1, read as the reverse complement.
TTTCCAGCATCTTCCGGATCACCTCCTCCACCGTGTCCGTCTCCTCGGCCGCGACCACCTCCACCAGGGGGACCATTGCCTCCTTGACGGCGGTATCGGCAAAGGAGAAGATGCGGTGGATCATCTGTTTTTCCTCAGGCTCCACCTCGCTTTCCCTGTCGGTCATCTGTATGATGAGGTCCAGCTCCTCTTTGGTGACAAAAGGAACGCGCTTCTCCTCCGCGGTGCCCAGGACACGCTGGAAGAGGGAGACGAGTCGAGCCAGGACGAAGATCACGGGGTAGAACAGCCGGGAGGCCACCAGGACCACGTAGATGGCGACCGGGGCGATCCGGTCGGCCTTCTCCTGGAAGATGCTCTTGGGGACCATCTCCGCCAGAACGAGCAGCGCTGGAGAGACCAGGGCCATGGCGAGCAGCTCCCCGGTGTCTTCCCCATAGAAATAGATCAGCAGGGCCGTGGCGAGGGTCACGTTCGTCACGAAGGCCAGGTTATGGCAGAAGATCACCGTGGCCAGCAGCCAGTCCGGCCGATCGAGAAACTGCAGGATCATCTGGGCGGCTCGGGAGCCGGAGTCGGCCTGGTGACGCAACTTGATCCGATCGGCGGCCACCAGGGCGATCTCGGAGCCCGAGAACCATGCCTCTACCAGGAAGCCGATAGCGATGATGATCAGAGAGGTCGTAAGGTCCAAAACCTCATTCACCCCTTTATAGGGATCGGGGATCAGGGATCGGCCAGGCTGTCAACTGCCCTCCCGCCCAGTGGTCCCTGTCTGGGTAACCCGGATCTTTTGGATGCGAGTCCCTTCGATCTCCTCGACGACGAAGGTGAAATTGTCCCGGGAGACCGATTCTCCGGCCTGAGGGAGACGGCCAAACAGGCTGAAGACCAGGCCGCCCACGGTCTCCAGGTCTTCTTCCTGGGGGAGCTCTACCCCCACCCGTTTGCTAAACTCCTCGATGGATAAGCGGGCCGATACCAGATAAGTATCCTCTCCCAACTCCTGAAAGAGATGCTCGGGGATGTCGTACTCGTCCTCCATCTCGCCAAACAGCAGCCCCATCAGGTCCTCCATGGTCACCAACCCGGCGATACCCCCATACTCGTCCACCACGATCGCCAGATGGGTCTTTCGCTTCTGGAAGTCTTTGAACAGGTCCAGGGCCTTTTTGCTCCAGGGGATGAAGTAGGGAGGGCGGAGGAAGCTCCGCAGGCTCGCTTTGTCTTCCCATCGGTCCCTGACCTTCTCCGGGATCAACAGCTCCTTGGCATAAAGGATCCCGATGATGTTGTCCTTGTTGGTTTCCTGGTAGACGGGGATGCGCGAATAAGGGGTGCGCCGGATCTCCTCCAGGACCTCCTCCAACGTCAGGTCGGAGGAAAGACAGAAGATATCGGTTCGAGGGGTCATGACCTCCGAGACGGGGGTATCCCCAAATTCGAAGACATTCTGGATCAGCTCTCGCTCGGAGGCCTCCAGGACCCCTTCCTTTTCTCCGACCTCCACCAGTGTGCGAAACTCGTCCTGCCGGATGATGTTACTTTGGGCGGGAGCCTGGCCGCGCAGTAAGAAGATGATTCCCTCAGCGATCCACTTAAAGATGATCCGCAAGGGAGTGACGACGCTTACGAAAAGATGTAGGGGGGACGCTACCCAGCCGGAGAATTTCACGGGGTCTTTCACGGCGATCACTTTGGGGGTGATCTCGCCGAAGATCAACAGCAGGGGGGTCATGATCGCAATGGCCAGCCATCTCGAGGAATATCCGAGATATTCGATAAAGATGGAGGCCACCAAGGCCGAGGCCGCCACATTGACCAGCTCGTTGCCGATGAGAAGGGAAAGGATGAGGCGCCTGGGCTGCGATAAAAGAGAGATGATCGTCTTGACCCTCGGATGCTCCTTCTCTTCCAACTGTTTGAGCCGCCAATGGCCCAAGGAGAAAAGGGCAGCCTCCGAGCCGGAAAAGAAGGCCGACAGCAGCAGCAACCCCAGTATCAGTGGCAACTCGATCATCATTGAAAGAACCCCCCTTGCCATTCCAATCCAAAGGGAGGACCAACGGATTGTAAAGGATCGCTGTCCAAAGGGGGTTTACTCTTCATCCAAGCTACCGGATCCCCAGGGATTGTGCCTTGCGAATCGCGAGTCTTGAAAACTCAGCAGTTCCCTCGCAACCCGCCATAGGGGCCGCGATTTGCGGCTCACACAGATCCAAGATGATCTTGATCGATGGGGGCCAAAGCTCCACCTGGATATCTCTTGATGGCATAGCATCGGGCTAACGGGTACAAGATGAGATAGGATAAGAGGGCCATGATCGCGCCCAACAGCGACGTTCCCACCAGGAAGGGAAGGAGATTGCCTTTGGCTGCTTCCCATACCCCTTGTATGAGGAGATCCCCCCCATGAGGGAGGGACAGGATCGGTCCCCCATCCCGAAGGACCCACCGGCCTACGTAAAGGCTGCCGCCGTATACGAAGGCTATGGTCCATGGGTTATTCACCAAAGTCCCCGTCAGGATGGCCAGGCTGCTCGTTCTCAGCATCGCCGCCAGGGCCAGGGCACTGACCGTATGAAGACCCATCAGAGGAGAGAAAGCAATGAAGACGCCCAGGGCGAATCCCAGAGCGATCTGATGAGGAGTATCTTCCAGATTCAGGATGTAGCGGAGGGCCTTTTTAAGGTCGAAACGCGATCTCATGGCCTTTTTGTAGTCTGAGCCTCTCTTCGGACCTCTTTGATCCTGGCCGCCTTTCCCTTCTTGCCCCGAAGGTAGTAAAGTTTGGCCCGCCGAACCTGTCCGATCCGTATCACCTCGATCTTGTCAATTTTGGGAGAATGAAGGGGAAAGATGCGCTCCACCCCCACCCCATAAGAGATCTTACGTACGGTAAAGGTTTCATAAGGACCCCCGTTCTTCCTGGCGATCACGGCGCCCTCGAAGACCTGTACCCTTTCCTTGTCCCCCTCTCTGATCCGGGCATATACCTTCACGGTGTCGCCGGCCTTAAAGGGGGGGATATCCTGCCTCATCTGTTCCTTTTCGATGAGATCCAGAACCCTCATCCTTTGGGTCTCCTTCTCTAGAGGGGTTAGGGGTTAGTAGAACCCTCCTACCCTTCACCCAGCCTCGATTCCCAAACCATTTAATCCCATATCCCTAACCCCTCCTATGCCCTCGTCCAACAGGGCCCGGTCTTCGCGGGAGAGGGCGCTTACCCGGATCAACTCCGGCCGTCTCTGGTAGGTTCTCCTCAAGGCCTCCTTTCGACGCCAACGCCGGATGGCCTCGTGGTTGCCTGAAAGCAAGATTTCGGGTACTTTTAACCCTCTGAATTCATAAGGTCGCGTGTAGTGAGGATAATCCAGAAAAGGATGATAGAAGGAATCCTCCTCTACCGAGCCGCTACATCCAACGACCCCCGGGATTAAACGGGCGACCGCATCGATGACCACTAATGCCGGCAGCTCCCCGCCTGTGAGCACATAATCTCCGATGGAGATCTCCTCATCCGCAAAGGAGGTGACCCGTTCATCCACCCCCTCGTAATGGCCACAAATCAGGATCAAGCGCTCTTCTCGGACGAGCTCCTTGGCCATATCCTGGTGGAATAGCCGCCCTTGCGGGCTCATCAAGATCACCCGTCCCCTCCCCTCCTGGGTCTGGACGGCCTCGATCGCCTCCGCAATGGGCTCGATTCGCATCACCATCCCGCCCCCGCCGCCATAGGAGTAATCATCGGCCACCTTATGCCGGCCCAGGCCGTAATCTCGCAAGTTATGGACGATGATCCGCAGAATGCCTTTCTCTTGGGCCTTCTTTAAGAGGCTGGCCTTGAGGGGTGAATCGAACATCTCGGGGAAAAGGGTCGCTACATGAAATTCCATATGATTTCCGAATAGGTTACAACTTGGGTTACTTACTCTTCGAACAACCCCTCCATGGGCCGGATGACGATCCTCCCCTCTTTCAGGTCGATCTCGGTAATTACCTGGTGGATAGCCGGCACGAGGAGCTCTCGGGTGTCCGCCCTCACGACATAGACGTCGTTGCTGCCCGTCGGAAAGATCTCCACCACCTTTCCGAAGTAATGTCCCTCTTCGCTTACGACCTCCAACCCCTCGATCTCGAACGAATAGTAATGGTCCGGAGGCAAATCCTTCAGCTCGCTGCGAGGGATCGCAACGGTCCCCCCCACCAATCGCTGGGCGGCCTCCAGCGAGCTACAGGCGCTCAAACGGAAGACGAGGATGCGTCCTTTCCTCCTCACCGCTTCCACCCGATAATGGGCCGCTTCCGACCCCTCGTGGGCGATGTAAACCGCATCCAGCCGGGCATACTCTTCCAGCTGTTCCAGGAGCGGGAGGACCCTTACCTCCCCTTTGATCCCTTGGGGTTTAACCACCTTGCCCACAGCAATAAGCTCTTCACGGTCTTCCATAAACCTTCCGGAAGCAGCCAAAGTCTTGACTTAGCAGCCTTTTCCCCAGGTGGTCCTATACGCCAAACGCAGGAGCCCTATTCCAGGATCTCCAGCACAGCCCTCTTTTTCACCTTGGTGGCGGCAGCGTTCAGGATCGTCCGCAGAGCCCTGGCTGTCCTCCCCTGCTTGCCGATGACCTTGCCCAGATCCTCACGAGCTACCCGCAGCTCGAGAACCGTGGTCTTCTCGCCTACCACTTCAATCACCTCGACCTCATCGGGAAAATCCACCAGCGCCTTGGCAATATACACAACCAGCTCTTTCATTGTCATGGCTATCCTCTATTGAAACAGGCTTAGACCGCCAGGAAACGGCTCTGCTCCCTGCCCCTCTGGAACTCTCATAATAGCCACTTCTCTATCGATGAATCTCTCTCCCAAATGGTTGCTCCCCCTCCTGCTCCTTGGGGGGAGAGGAAGGTGTTCGGGTGATGCCGACCTTGGAAAAGAGGCTCTTGACCGTATCGGATAACTGCGCCCCTCGGCCTAGCCACAAGGCCGCCCTTTCCGGATCGATCCTGACCAGAGCCGGCTCTTGCATTGGGTCATAGATGCCCAAGATGTCTAAGAATTGTCCCTCTCGCGGCCTCCGAGAATCCGTTACGATCACCCGGTAGAAGGGCCTCTTTTTGGCGCCGGCCCGCGTTAATCGGATCCTTACCAATTTTCACCTCCCTAAGGAAATAGTCTTTTTCTCGGGAATCCTTTCCCTTTCTTCCCTTCCGAGACCATCATCATCTTCATCAGCTTGCGCGTTTGAGCAAACTGCTTCAAGAGCCGATTGATGTCCTGGACCGTGGTGCCGCTGCCGCTTGCGATCCTCCGGCGGCGGCTGCCATTGATCAGAGTGTAATCCCGGCGCTCCCGGGGCGTCATGGAGTTGATCATGGCCTCGATCTTCACCAGCTCCTTCTCATCCACCTGCAGCCCTTTGATCCCTTTCATGCCCGGGATCATCCCCAAGAGCTGCTCCAGAGGCCCCATCTGTTTGATCTGTTGGAGCTGATCCTTGAAGTCTTCCAGGGTAAAGCTTTCCTCCCGGACCTTTCGCTCCATTTCCAGGGCCTTTTCCGTGGAAATGGCCTTCTCGGCCTTCTCGATCAGGGAAAGGATATCCCCCATTCCCAGGATTTGGGAGGCCATCCGCTCCGGATGGAAGGGCTCCAGCCGGTCCAGTTTCTCGCCCACCCCAACGTACTTGATCGGCTTTCCCGTGACCTCCCGGATGGAGAGGGCCGCTCCGCCCCGGGCATCGCCCTCCATTTTGGTGAGGATGATGCCATCGATCCCCAGCCGCTCATGGAAGGTAGAGGCCAGGTTGACCGCATCCTGGCCGGTCATGGCATCCGCCACGAGCAAGATCTCATGGGGATGGATCTGCTCTTTGAGGGTGGCCAACTCCTCCATCAGTTCCTCATCGATATGGAGCCGGCCGGCCGTATCGATGAGGACCACCCGATGATTCGCCAGCTTGGCCCGCTCGATCGCCTTGCGGCAGACCGCCACTGGGTCCTTCTTATCTTCTCCCTTGAAGACTTCCACGCCGATCTGTCGGCCCAGGATCTCCAACTGCTCGATGGCGGCCGGACGTCGGATATCGGTCGCTACCAGGAGGGGGCTGTGGCCTTCGCTTTTGAATTTGTAAGCCAGCTTGGCGGATGTGGTCGTCTTGCCCGATCCCTGAATCCCCACCAGGATGATGATATAAGGGGAGTAGGGACCCAGATTCAGGTCGCTGTGAGCACCTCCCATGAGGGCAGTGAGCTCTTCCTTGACGATCTTGATGACCTGTTGCCCTGGCGTCAGGCTCTGCAAGACCTCCTGGCCTACCGCCCTTTCCTTCACCTTTTCGACGAAACGCTTGACCACCTTGTAGTTGACATCGGCCTCGAGCAGGGCCAGTCGGACCTCTTTGAGGGCTTCGGTGACATCTTCTTCCTTGAGCTTCCCCCGGGCGCGCAGCTTCTTAAAGATACCCTCCAACCGGGTGGTCAGTCCCTCAAACAATCTCTATCTCCTAACTTGATCGCAGGAATTTCCATTTTTAGGGTACAGATTATTGGGACCCTGTCCCCTGTTCCCTGTCCCCTAATTTAAAGACCCAAGATCCAATCCACAAGGCTCAAACCCGCAGATAGTATTAATCGATTTAGAGGTGCTTGTCAAGAAAAAATCCGGAGAAACCGGTCTCTAGAGCGTCAAACGGCCCTATCCCTCAATCGAGAGATCGTATCCCGGTAGTCTGGGCTACGGAAGACCGCGGTACCTGCCACCAGGATGGTGGTCCCAGCCTGGAGAATCTCGCGGCTATTCTCCAGGTTGACCCCGCCATCGACCTCGATCTCCTTTTGAAGCCCCTGGGCCTCCAGGATCTCCAGCAAGCGGCCGATCTTTGGCAGCACCGAAGGGATAAAACGCTGTCCTCCAAAGCCGGGATTGACCGACATCAGGACGATCATATCCGCCTCGGGGAGGACCTCCTCCACGCTGGCCAGGGAGGTGGCAGGGTTCAGCGCGATCCCCGCCCTGACCTTCAGGCGCTTGATCTCTTGAAGGGTGCGATGCAAATGACGACAGGCCTCCACATGGACCGTCAGGATATCCGCGCCTGCCCGGGCGAACTCAGCCAGGAAACGGTCCGGGTCGGCGATCATCAGGTGGACGTCCAAAGGGAGCTGGGTGACCTTTCGCACCGCTTCCACAATCATCGGGCCGATGGTAATGTTGGGAACGAAATGGCCATCCATCACGTCGATATGAATCATGTCGGCGCCAGCCTTCTCAACTTCTGCGACCTCCTGCCCCAGCTGGCTAAAATCTGCGGATAGAATGGAGGGGGCAATCTTGATCATCCTTACTTCCCTCTATGGTTTGATGGTTCTCTCTAGGGTCTCTCCCTTGCCGCTTTCGGGAACACCAGCCCCACTCTGGGCTACCACGAAGTGGATCGTCTCCCCTGGAGCCACCCGGGAGCCCGAAGGGGGGGTTTGTCGGATCACGGTTCCCGGGGGAGATGCGGGAGATTCCTCGTACTCGATGAGGCCCGGATTTAGCCCCAAGCCGCTAGTGATCTCCTTGGCCTCTTCCATCCCTTTGCCCGTAAAGTCCGGCAGGTAATAGCCATCTCGCCGTTTCCCTTGGCTGACCAGCAGCTTGATGCGGGCGCCGGTCGGGACCTCTTGCCGGGGGAGAGGGGTTTGGGAGATGATCACCCCAGCCGGATATCGATCGGAATGGATCCTGACGACCTCCTGGAGGGAAAGGCTGTTCTGCTGGAGGATGAGCTGGGCCCGCTGGAGCTTCTCCCCTTTCAGATCGGGGAGGTAGATCCGCTGCTGGCCCATGCTGACCACCACCTTGACCTCTCGATCCTCCTTGAAGGTTGCATTGGCCTCTGGCCGCTGGAGGATAATGTGATCCTTGGGGGTCAGGGGATGATAATCCCGTCCTTCTACTTTCAGGCGAAGGCCTTGCTCCTCCAAGAGCTGTCCGGCCTCCTTGAGCTCCTTGCCCACCAGATCAGGGACCCTGACTGCTCCTCCTCCGATGACAAACTTCATGGCCAGAAACCCGCTCAGGCCCGCAATGATGAACGTGACCACCATCAAGGCCGTTATCTTGAGCGCTTGGGGCATTTAAGTCCTTCACCTCCTACCGATTTTTTCAGCCCGATAGCCTGTTTCCCCTTTTCATTCTGGCTGCGAAAAACCCATCCATGGAGTAAGGCAGAGAAGGCAGGGAGACGAAATAGCCTTCTTCGGTCACCAGCCCTTCGGCCCCGTTGGGCAGATGGGGGCGAGGATCCTCCAGCGCAAATTGGGGATGCCCTTTCAGGAACCGCTGGACGACCTCCTCGGTCTCCTCGGGCTCAAAGCTGCATGTGCAGTAGAGCAGGACCCCTCCGGGGATCAGATGGTCTGCGACCCCTGCCAGCAACCGGAGCTGTAACTCCTGGAGACGGTGAATATCTGACTCCTCTTTGAGCCAGCGAATCTCTGGGTGCCGCCGGATCACGCCCAGGTTGGAGCAAGGGGCATCCACCAGCAGGGCATCGAACATTCCGATTTCCGTCTCCAGGTGGGTCGCATCTCCCAGACATCCTCGGACGATCGTCACGCCCACCCGCCGGCAGTTCTCCTCCAGTCCGGCCAGCTTCTTGGGGTTGATATCCAGGGCCAGGACCTCTCCCCGATCGCCCATCTGCTGGGCCAGGTGCGTAGCCTTGCCACCCAGGCCGGCGCAGGCATCCAATATTCGCTGCCCGGGTTGAGGGGCTAACAGGTGTCCCATCAGGATCGAGCTCTCGTCCTGGACCTGAAACCAACCCCGCTGGAAGGAGGAAAGCCGAGGGATGGGCACGGGAAGGAGGATTCTCAGGCCTTCGGGGGACAGGGCACACTCTTTTACTGCCGCCCCTTCTTCGATCAGGGCCTCCTTCAAGGGCTCCCGGGTGGTCCGGAGGGTATTGATCCGGATGGTGAGGGGCGGCGGGGAGTTGTTGGCCTGGCAAATCTCGACGGTCAGATCGAGCCCGTACCGGGCGAGCCAGCGTTCCATCAGCCATTGCGGATGAGAGTAATAGGTTGCAATGAATTGGCTCGGCTCCTTCTGTGCGTCGGGGAAGGCCACGGCTCCTCCGCGACGCTGCACCTCCCGCAAGATGGCGTTCACGAAAGCGGCGGTCCCCTGGTGGCCATACCGGTGGGCCAGGCTCACCGACTCATGGACGGCTGCGGCCGGCGGGATCTTTTGGGTGAAAGTGAGCTGATAAACTCCCAGCCGCAGGATGTTTCGAATCCAAGAGGTCATCTCCTCCATGGGCCGGCTGGCACAGCTTCCGATGATCCAATCCAACCGATTCCGCCAGCGCAAGACCCCATACACCAGCTCGTGGATCAACCCCTTGTCCGGCGGCGAGATCTCCTCCCGCTCTAACAGCCGGTTTAATAAGGGGGCCGCGTACTTCCGCTGAGTCTCTACGCGATGGAGCAGCTCCAAGGCATAGGCCCGGGCGGTCTTCGTCTTCGTTCCCTGAGGTTCCATGAACTTAGCTCATGGCTCATGGCTCATAGCTCAAAGCTTTTGCTATGAACTATGAGCCATGAGCTATTTACTCCCCAAAGCGAGCTCTGGGCGGCAAAGGGTGGCCGGCCAGGTACTCCTTGGTCCTCATCCGGCGACGATTCTCCGGCTGGAGCTCCCGAACGAGCAGGGCGCCCTCCCCTGCCTGCACCAGGATTCCCAAGTCATCCTCCGAGAGGACCTCTCCGGCCTCCCCTCCACGGGCCTCCTCAACCGGCCGGGCGGACCAGATCTTCAGCACCTCTCCCTTCAAGCAGGTATAAGCCCCCGGCCAGGGATCGAGGCCGCGGATCTGGTTATAAATCTGGCGGCACGATCGGCCCCAGTCGATCAGGCCGTCGGACTTCTGCAGTTTAGGGGCGTACGTGGCCTTTTCATGATCCTGGGGCCGGGGAAGGAGTCGGCCCCCGCCAAATTCTGCAACCGTTTTCACCAGCAGGCGGGCGCCGATCTCGGCCAATCGGTCGTGCAGGCTGCCCGCCGTATCCTCCTCCCGGATGGGCGTCGACTCTTGAAGGAGGACCGGTCCGGAGTCCATGGCCTCCGCGATCAGCATGGTGGTAACCCCCGTCTCCTTTTCCCCCTTCAAGATGGCCCAGGCGATCGGCGCAGCCCCCCGGTATTGGGGCAGGAGGGAACCATGGAGGTTCATACAGCCACGAGCGGGGAGCTCCAGGACCGCCTTGGGCAAGAGCTGGCCGTAAGCCACGACCACCGCCAGCTCTGGCTCAAGGGCCCTCAGGGCTTGGATCGCCCCCTCTTCCCGGATCTTGGTGGGCTGCAGCACCGGCAGGCCCAAAGACCTGGCCAGCTCCTTGACCGGCGGAGGGGCCAGCTTCTGGCCTCGCCCCTGAGGCTTATCGGGCTGGGTCACCACTGCCGCGACCTCATGGCCGGCGTCTACCAAGGCTTGCAGGGAGGGACGGGCGAATGAAGAGGTCCCCATGAAAATCATTTTCATCCCCATCCCCCATGCCCCTCCGGGCGCCCGAGCCCATGAAAATGGGCCGGGGCTATTTTCGGTTCAAATTTCCAATTTCTAATTTTCAATTTTCAATTCGCCCCGCAGGGGCGCTTACCGGCCTCTCACCCCTTCGGCCCTTCGTAGCTTGCCTTTCAACAGGTCCCGCTTGATCTTTCCCAAACGATCGAAAAATAACTTCCCCTCCAGGTGATCCATCTCGTGCTGAAAGGCCCTGGCCAGGAGGTCTTCTCCGGTAAGGATGATCTCTTCTCCTCGACGAGTTACCCCTTTGATCGTCACCCTCGCGGCCCGCGATATCTTCTCCTGGAACCCTGGAACGCTTAGGCAGCCCTCGAGCTCCTCGATCTCTCCCTCCATGGAAAGGATCTCCGGGTTGATGAGCACGATGAGATCTTGAGGACGGCGGCCCGAGCTGATGTCGGTGACGAAGAGGCGGGACGAGACCCCCACCTGTGGGGCTGCCAGGCCAATCCCGGGCGCTGCGTACATGGTCAGGATCATATCGTTGATCAAGGTCTGAAGGTGATCGTCCCACTGTGTGACCGGAAGCGCCTTTCTCCGCAAGATGGGATCGGGGTAAGTCACGATATCCAACAGAGGCATACTACATCTCCTCGTTCAAGTAGTCATGGATCAGGAGTCAGCATGGGAGGGGGAAAATTCTGTCTCCTTTCTCCTGAATTCTGACTTCTTCTTCAATATAGCAGATCCAGAGGATCTACATCAATATGAATCTGGACTGTCTTGGAAAAAGCGGGCGTTTGGCGGTAGCTCTTCATCCCTTCCTGCACCACCTGATGGAGGAGTCGGGAGTCGGACCCAGTGAACCAGACCTGCCAACGGTAAAGGTTTCTGAGCTTGCCCAGGATTGCCCTTTCGGGTCCCAGCATCTTCACTTTCCGGGAACGGGCCTCGCGTCTGAGGAGATCCCCGAGGAAACTGGCGGCCTTCTCCCCTTCGGCCTCGTTGGGGGATTCGATGATCAGGGCGATGGCCCTGGAATAAGGGGGGTAGTTCAACCGCTGGCGGAAGGTGGCCTCCTGGGAGTAAAAACGGGCGTAATCGTGCTCCATGGCGCAGCAAAGGGCGTAGTGATGAGGTGTATGGGTTTGGATGAGCACTTCGCCGGGGGTCGCTCCCCGGCCCGCCCGGCCCGCCACTTGCGTGATGAGTTGGAAGGTCCTCTCGGCAGCCCGGAAGTCGGGGATGTTCAAGGAGGACTCCGCCGAGATCACCCCCACCAGCGTGATTCCCGGGTAATCATGCCCCTTAGCGATCATCTGGGTGCCGATCAGGACGTCGATCTGCTGCGCTCTCAACCCTTGAAGGATCTCCAGGATCGCCGTGGGGCCCCGCTGGGCGACATCGAGGTCCATCCGGGCGATGCGGGCCGGAGGGAAGGCCTTCCGCACCTCCTTTTCGATCTTCTGGGTCCCCAGGCCGAAGGGGAAGAGCCGTGTCCCCCGGCACTGCGGGCAGAGGTCAGCCAACTGCTGCTTCTCCCCGCAATAATGGCACTTGAGGAGCTGCTCCGCCCGGTGATAGGTCAGGGAAAGGTCGCAATGGGGGCACTGGAAGATGAAGCCGCAGTCCATGCACTGGATGAAGGCGGCGAAGCCTCGACGATTGAGGAAGAGCAAGACCTGCTCTCCCCGGTCCAGCCGCACCCCCATGGCCTCCTGGAGGGGATGGGAAAGGATGGGCCGACGGCCGCGCTCATCCCGCTCTTCTCGCATGTCGATCAACCGGACTCGGGGCAGGGGCCTCCCCTCTACCCGCTGAGGAAGCCTCAGGTAGCGATATTTCCCGCTCAGGGCATTGTGGAAGGACTCGAGGGAGGGGGTGGCCGAGCCCAGGATGACCGTTGCCCCCGTGAGCTTCCCCCGCATGAGGCTGACATCGCGGGCGTGGTAGCGCGGGCCCTCCCCCTGTTTGTAAGAGGACTCGTGCTCCTCGTCGATCACGATCAGCCCCAGTTTCTCGAAAGGGGCGAAGATCGCCGAACGTGCACCCACGGCGATCTCCACCTGCCCCTCCCGGATCCGCCTCCATTGGGCCAGCCGGTGCGCAGGGCTCAGGCCGCTGTGGAACACTGCCAACCTCTCCCCAAAGCGACCGCGAATCCGCTCGACCAGCTGAGGGGTGAGGGCGATCTCCGGGACCAGCAAGAGGGCCTGCCGGCTTAATGCCAGGGTTTGGGCCATGGCCTGCAGGTAGACCTCTGTCTTGCCGCTACCGGTGACGCCGTGCAGGAGGAAGGGGGCAAAGCGGCCGCTGGCCAGGGCCTGCCCAATCTCCTCCAGTGCCCTGGCCTGATCGGGATTGAGCACGTGAGGCATGGGAGGGGAGCCGAGGGGCGGAGGGGCGGAGGGGCAGAGGGGCAG
>JACOWJ010000023.1 GCA_016176845.1 Nitrospinota bacterium | reverse complement strand
TACTTGGGGTTGCGGTGGGCCGGGTCCCGCAGGTCCTTAATGGGCTCCTTGTATTCGGTCCAGCCCTTGATAGCGCTGGGGGCGGGGGCATATTTGTCGACGGCAAGGGCCAGACCCGTCCAGGCCAGGGCCAGGAACCAAGCCAGGGCAGCAGCCCCCAGGATCATAGAGCGTTTTCTTGGAGTGTTCATAAATCGGTCCTCCTTGGCTGAAGAAGTTGTGGATGATAGGTCACCGGATGGAACCGGAAAGGCCCCAGCCCGCGACCTTCAAGGTGTCTGGCCGGATAGCGAAGAGACCTTCTCCTTTTTTCCCCCTCCTTTCTGGCCGGAGTCGCTGGCCCTCCATCATGGGGCATCCTTTACACACCGAAACCCGATCCCATTGCTGATCTCATCCGGCGGATGAAAGATCTTTCGCGAGATCTTGGCCTCCGCGATCGGGAAGCTCCAGTTCCCTCCTTTGACGACGATCTCCGCTCCGGAGCTGGTCTCCTCCGAGGCACGGCCCTTGGTGACCACCCCTTCATACTCGTAGGTCGAGGCGGTCCACTCCGAGAGGTTGCCCGCCATATCCGCCACCCCGTAAGGGCTCCTGTCGGACTTGAACTTCCCGATGGGCTGGGGCCCTTCGGCCTTCCCCCAGGCCGCTTCCCACGCCTGGGCCATCGGTCCCTGGGCCTGGTCGCCCCACGGGAAGGCCCGCCGATCCTTTCCCCGGGCGGCCTTCTCCCACTCCTCTTCGGTAGGCAGCCGATTGCCCGCCCACTTGGCGTAAGCCCGGGCATCGTACCAGCTCACGCTATGGACGGGGTAGTTCTCCTCTCCTGCCGGGAAGGTCCCGTCCTTCCAGTACTCAGGGGGAGGATGATGCGCCTCGTCGATAAACTTCTTATATTGGGCGTTGGTTACCTCATGAGCATCGATGTAGAAGCCCTTCACGTGGACCTTTCGGGCAGCTCCCACCGGCCGCTGAAGCTTGGCCTTGCCGCCGAGGAGGGCAAAGTAGCTCCGCAGTTCCGGGTCATCGCTGCCCAGGGTGAACTGCCCCTCCGGGATGTAGATCATCTTGCCCAGGATCACCTCTTCTTTTCTCATGGAGGCGGACAGGAGCACCAGAAGGAAGATCATCATTCCCACGGAGATGCCTGACTTTCCCATAGTCCCTCCTTAATTACAACTAAATAACGTTTTTACTTGGCACATCTAAAACCTATACCATTGATCACTGAATCTGGTGAAGCGAGGACTTTTCTTGGGATCTTTGCTTCGTCAAGCTCTACACCCCATCCACCACCTTTTATAATGACACCTGTCTCATAACCGGTTTCTTCCAGACTATGGCCCCATCTTATAGAATTTTCTATCTTCGTTGCTGTCCACTCCATCAGATTACCTGCCATATCATATACCCCATAAGGGCTTCTATCATATTTATTCTTTCCTGTTTCCTGAGCATATCCCCTCATGGAATCCCATGTTTTTACAGCCTCTTTTATTTTCTCATTACCCCATGGGTATAACCTGTCATCTTTTCCCCTTGCTGCTTTTTCCCACTCCTCCTCTGTTGGCAAACGTTTGCCTGCCCACCTGGCATATGCATTGGCATCATTCCAACTCACATTGTATACAGGGTAATTATCCTCTCCTTCAGGATAAGTTCCACTATCTTCCCATTGCGTAGGCAGTCTGTATCCTGTAGCATCCACAAATTTCTTATACTGGGCATTGGCTACCTCATGAGCATCGATGTAAAAACCCTTTAGAGATACCTTTTTTGCCGGCCCTATCTTTACCTCTTCCTTCCCCTCCTTCCGGGGCCTTACCTCATATCCCCAAATGTCATGATAGGTTTTAAGGTCTTTATCATCATGATCGCTGCCCATGATGAACTCCCCTTCGGGGATGTATACCATCTTGCCGAGGATGCCTTCCTCTGGTTCAAGGGCTTGAGATCTCGGGGAACTAAAGGCCAAAATGGGCAGGATCAGTAAATAGGCCCAATATGCCATTTGACACCTCCTATCCGATAAGCTGAGGGACACGCTCCTGTCGCTTCGCTCCATTGGAAATTGGAAAGTGCAAAGTGCAAATCGAGAGATTTTAAAGCATGCGTCTCCTTTACATTTTGCAATTTCCAATTTCCAATCTTCAATTTCCAATTCGACCTTCGCAGAAGGTCGCTTAGCCCGTGGGGAACTTCACCGGCAGGGGCTTGCCGTGGATAAAGGCCGGCCGATAGGGGCGCCGGACCGGGATGGCTTTACCGCCCTTGCGGATCATCCCATCCCCGTTTGTCAGGGCGTCGATCTCCTCGTCGGTAAAGCCGTGCTCTTTCCAGACCCTGGTGATGTACTCCATGTCCTCCTTCGACTTCACGATCCAATCGCTCGTCCCCTTGCGGTACTTGGGGAACTTGGCCCGCCACAGCTCTGGAGGAGGGCCGAACTCCGAGATGCTCTTCATCATGGGGATCTTTGTCTTCTTCCAGAAGTACTCCCGGAAGAGGTGCTCGGGGGTGAACCAGTCCTCGGGGGCCTTGAACTTGGTCCCCATATCGGCCCGGTCGTACCTCCCCCAGGACCGGAAATGCCGCCGGTAATCGTACATCTGGTACTGCGTGCGGTTCATGCCGCCCTCGATCACGCCTCCGGGGTAGAAGTCTTGATTCATCATCATGAATTTGATGAGCCGCCCATCGTGGTCATACTGCTCCTCCCGGATGAAGGCCTTCGAGACCTTCTCGATCCAGCTGATCCGGTACTTCAGGTAATACTGCTTCGGGTCAGGGAAGACATGGGAGCCAAACCCTTCCTTCCGTTTGGCCCAAGTGCTCTTGACCACAAAGCACTCGATGCCGCCATCGGGCCGGTAAGGGCTCAGCTTCAGCTCGCCCCGGCTGGGGTCCATGTTCTTGACGAACCACTGGCCGTCCACCTTCAGGTCCCCGGTGTTCATCTCACGGTCCGGCGCGACGATCTGGGGGTCGAGCATCTGCATGTAGAGGACGTCCTCTCCAATCAGCTCGTGGTCCTCCTCCCAGACCTCCCGGTCTCCCTCATCGTCGTTGGTCACCGGGGTTCCCAGGATCTCGTCCTGCCGGTCTCCCCCCTGCGAGCGGGTGACTCTCCGAAGGCCGGGGGAGTAAGTCCAGGAGTCCGCCATCCTCCACTTACTGACCGGACTGTTGAGGTGAGTGATCTTGGTCGACCCGAGACCCCGCACGTCCGCCGGGGTCTCGTAGATCAGCATTCGCCTGGTCGTCGCCTCTCCGATCTTGACCTTGCCCTCGCTGTAGTCCATCAGGTCCTTGTAATGGTCATAGAGGAGCTCCCGTTTGATATACGCCTTCCGCTGGGTCATCAGCCCCCGCTTGTTCAACCGGGCCGAGATCAGCGAGTAGTCCTGATACTTGGCCCCGTAGACTTTGTGGTCGAAGAAGGTGAGGTAGGCCAGCTCCACCCCGGTGTAGGGCTGGGTGAAGGGGTAGGGGTCCTTGGGGAGCCAGGGGTAGGTGGGGTCCCTGAGAGAGCGGGAGAAACGCCAGCAGGGAGACCAGGAACAGACCTGCCGAGAGATAAGCCTTAAGCTTCATGATTAACCCTCCCTTGAGTGAAAGCCTTCGACTCTCAGCCATCCGGATGAAGGCCGGCAGCCGATGCCGATCGCGGATGGCCCACGAGATGGGTGGTTGCCTCTCCAGGCTCCATCAGCCTGGAGGAAACCCGGAAGTCATTCAGAAATTTTCCGCGGATGGCCGTCAGCGAGGAGCTGCCTGCTGAGGTCAGGGGAATCGCTGATCGCTCTTTAGCGTTGGAATTGCGTCAAATCGGAAGGAGCAGGGAGGGTCAAATCGTTCCTGGGTGGTGCTAAGGATCGAAGGATCGGCAGAATTTCTGAATGTCCTCCGGTTCAGGAGCAGTAAGCCATTTCACTGGCTGCTCACCGTTTTCCACTTGCCCTCATAGGCATCACCCCCTTTCAGTCCAGGGCTTTCAAAGTCTCACGCTCTGCGACGCTTTACTGCTTCACCCGGATCTTGATCCCTCTCTTCTCCCAGAACTCCCGCCTGGGCTAGGGCTCGGGAGGCAGGTCAGCGTAGCTGCTCTTGGGGGGCAGCACGCCCTCGACTTCGATCCAGGGGACCTGCTTGCGGAGGCCCTGCATATTGTAGTCGTCCTTCACAGGCCCCTCATGGATCCGGTAGATGGGGGTCTGATGGATCGTCCTTCGCCCCATGGGGAGCTTGATGCTGTTCATCAGCCGAGGGAACCACCAGTTTCCAGGCCTCACCTGGAACCACTCCTTCTCGAGGATCTTCCAGAGGCGGCCCTCCGGGTCGTACTGCTCTTCGTGGAGGTCCAGGAAGTTGGTCTTCTCCACCCAGATGACCCGCTTGCCCAGGTAGTAATCTTTGGACCGATGGACGCTCTCGACCACGAAGCAGGCCTGTCCCTTGTAGAGATCCTCCCCCAGGATCCGGTGATTCTCCTGCCAGGGCTCCCGTCCCTCGTTGTCGTCGCGGGTGGTGTGCATGCTGCCCTGGTCGTCCTGGCGATCGGAGGCCACGTCGCGGGTGACCTTGCGGGCCTTTTTGCTATAGCGCCAGCTGTCGCTGTCCTTGCGCTTCCCCGGCACCTGCAGGTAATAGGTCCGCATGGTGGTATCGCCCCGGTTCTCGGCCGGGCTGGTCAGCAGGGAGAGGGAGCGGTACTAGACGTCCCCCGGCTGGATCCCTTTCTGCTTGAGGCGGGCCGCGTAGCCCTGGTAGTAGAACTTGTACTTCTGGAGGATGCCCCCCTCTCGGATGTTGCCGCCCCGGCGGGTGACGTTGACGCAGAGGTGATAGACGCTGAAGTCGGGCTTGCCCCGGGTCTCGCGGTTGCTGTCCATGTAAGTCATGAGCTCCAGGGCGGTGTAGCCGTACTTCTGGATCTCCTGCGCCGGTTCCGGATCGGCCGGGCTTCTGCGGCCTTAGGAGCCCGAAAGATCCCCCTGACCTGCGTGACCGCAACAGGTTCGACAATGTTTACAACCAAGGGAGCGATCCTTTTATTCCCGGAAAGCGAAAAAAATTCGGAGTGGGGTCCCTCTCCCTGCTCCACCCTTACGGTTGGATGGTGAAGGTGTAGTCCCCCTGGGTCCGATGCCCGTCCCCAACCGCTTTCCCCACGGATCCAGGGGCTATCATTATCCAGAAACTTACCCCAAACCACTTAGGGTCGCGTCGAAGCGTTTATCGGAAGACCGGACCATTCGGATAAAAGGCATGAAACCGTTCGATTAGGATTGGATGATAGGACAACTGTTTTAACCTCTGACCTTTGAGCTCGCCTTCCACCGCTTCACCGGTCAGCCACGACCATGAGCTCCCTGTTTGTTCATCCCGGATCAAAATATTTCCTTCGTCATCTTTTTCGGTCATTTTTTTGAAAGTTAATGTTTTCCCATTGAGCTTTCGACTCCAGGCTGTGGCTATTTTTGATTCATGGGAATAAATGATGAATAAATCTTCACCATTAAACTGATCGTTGACAATAGTACTACGCTTCAAACGCAAAAATGGATAAAGTTTGGCTTGAAATTTTACTACAACAGATAAACCAACATCTTCGTAATAATCGATACCCTTATAGGCTATGAATGCACCACGACGATATCCTGGTAATATTAGAGTATTGGGATAAGATTGTTTCCACCTTGCCCAGGTGGTCACCGTGGAAGGTATGAATTTCAACTGCTGTCCTTTTAGAGGACCTTTTTCGGCTTCGCCGGTCACCTGGACCCATCGTGATCCAGTTTGCCTGTCATACATCACAAAGGAGTTTTTGTGCAGAACTCCTGTATGGCCAAAACTTAAAACTTTCCCGTTGGCCCGACGGTCATACACGATGGCCGTTTGACAGAGCGGTCACCAGCTCACTGCAATGGGAATCCCATCGATGGTATCGTTCCCCAACTCGTGGACCCCCATCACGGCAATGGGATAGGCTTTGGCTTCCTTGCCATACTGAACGCCGATCACGGCGTCCCAGTCAAAAACCACCCTTTCCCGCTCGGCCTCAGCGGCCGCGAGCATGACAGGATGATCAAACACCGGAAAAGCGTCGCGTACTATAGCTGGATGGCCAAGGGGAGCGGCACATGCTGTAACCGCCCACAAAAGACTCCCTATGCCTGAGCGAAGCCACCTTAAATTCGCTGACACAAAAAAGCCCATCCCGTAGTTTTAGGTTTTAGGTTTTAAGTTTTAAGCCCTAAAACCTAAAACTTAAAACCTATTATCCCATTCGACCATGGGAAAGTTATTTGGTCGCCAGTCCTAAGGGCCCTCAAGAGGGCCACGCTATGGCCATTTAACCGGGACGTCCTATCATGATCATCTCACGATCATCTTTTTTTGGCCCTTCGCATGATCTCGGGGCTCACCACTGTCCAGCCGGTTTCGCGGGCGAAGCGTTCCACGACGCGGATCACCATCCCCCGGGCAAAGGAGGGGACCCGCTCCAGCCGCTCCCGGGCCTCGGCGGTCCAGCGCAGCGCAAACTCCGACTCCAGGCCCAGGGTCTCCTCCTCGGGCAGCAGGACCTCCTGGCCCCCGCTGCTGCCCGGCCGGTGGAGGCACCAGGGGTCCTCGCCCAGGCAGTTGCCGCTGAAGGCGTAGGCCCGGGCCCGGCACCCCCCGCACAGGGCCCGAAACTCGCACCTCCCGCAGCGCCCCTCCCGGCCCCGGCCCCGCAGGCGGCCGAAGATCTCCCCCTGCCACCAGAGCTCGGCGAACTCCCTCTCCCGCAGGCTCCCCGCCGACAGGGGCAGGTAGGGACAGGGAGTCACCTCCCCTTCGGGAGTGATGCGGCAATAATGGGTCCCGGCCGGGCAGCCGCCAGCATAGGCCCGCCACCGGGAAGGCGGGGCCCCTCGCTGATAGAGGACCCGCCGGTAGTGGGGGGCACAGCGGGCCGAGATGAGCAGCCCGGGGCCATTCGCTTTCTGGGCCTCGGCCAGCCAGCCCAGGGCCTCCTCCTTCAGGGCCTCCGCCCCCCGGATGGCCCCCTCCCAGGCCCCGCTGACCCCCCGGAAGAGATCGTGCGGGCTGGGCTCGGGGGAGTCCAGGCTGATGCTGGCCCCCTGAATTTGGTGGCGGGCCATCTGGCGGGCCACGGCAGCATCGATCAGCGTCCCGTTGGTCCCCACGACCACCGTGAAGCCCCGGCAGGCGGCGTAATGGGCGATCTCGAAGAGGTCTTCGCGCAGCAGCGGCTCGCCGCCGGTCAGGATCAGGAAGGGGTGGGGGTTGACCCGGGCGATCTGGTCGAGGGTCCGCAGGCACTCCTCAGTGGAGAGCTCCCCTTGGGCCTCCTCTTCCGGAGAGGAGGCATCCAGGTAGCAATGGGCGCACCGCAAGTTGCACCGCCGGGTCAGGTTCCAGGAGATGGAATGGAGCTGGAATTCCACGGCCTCTCTTCCCCTCTTCTTATACCTCGATGGTATAGGATTTCCATTTTTCGTCCCCCTCCCCCTGATCCCTCCCACCAGGGGAGGGGAGTCACTGTCGCTTTGCTCCATTGAAAATTGGAAATTGAAAAATGCAAATTTAAAATTATCAATTTTCAATTTGCATTTCGCCCCTGAAGGGGGCGGTAGTTCCCCATAGGCGCCAGGTTAAGCCCAATGACCTTATTTTACAAGGGATGTAAGGCATTCCCATGTCCCGTCTTGCGGTTCCGGGATACAAAAACAGCCGTTTTGGCTGCTTTCAGGGTCCTTTCGCATTCCTCGCAAACCCCTGTGTTTTCAAGGGTTAATTCCTTAACCTGGCGCCTATGCGGTAGTTCCCTCCCCCTTGATGGGGGAGGGTTAGGGTGGGGGTGATACTAACTTGTCGCGCCCGAAAGCGCTTCTACTCCTCACGGCTCCCTGAAAAGGGCCTCCCCTGTTTCCATTGGCCCTTGGCCTCCTCGATCAGCTCGGCCGTGACCTCCAGCGCTCCCTGATTCCGGGCCAG
>JACOWJ010000019.1 GCA_016176845.1 Nitrospinota bacterium | reverse complement strand
GGTTCTGCAGTCCCAAAAGTTGAAGCAGCAACCATCGTCCCTTCTGCTCATCCCTTTGGCTCAGACCTCATCGTGAAGATTGTCAAAGAAGAAAAACCGGCCGTGGTCAATATCAGCACGAGCCGGACGATCAAGCGGCAGTCCGGGCCGAAGCCCAAAGGAAGTCCTTTCGGCCATCGCAATCCCTTCGAGGAGTTCTTTGGAGAGGAACCTTTCGAGCACTTCTTCGACATGCCGCGCGGGCCAGAGAAGCGAAAAAGCCTGGGTTCGGGCTTTGTCATTGACAAAGAGGGGTATATCCTGACCAATTTCCACGTCATCGAGAAGGCCGACGAGATCAAGGTCACATTGGAGAACGGCAAGGAATATGATGGTGAGGTGGTCGGTACGGACCCCAAGACCGATATCGCCCTGATCCGAATCAAGTCCAATGGGAACCTGCCAGTTGCCCTTCTGGGTGATTCCGACAAGATCGAGGTGGGTGAATGGGTGGTGGCGATTGGCAATCCCTTTGGCCTGAACCATACGGTCACGGTGGGCGTGGTGAGCGCCATGGGGCGGGATATCGGTTCTGGCCCGTATGATAACTTTATCCAGACCGATGCTTCGATCAACCCCGGCAACAGTGGAGGGCCATTGATCAACGCCAGGGGCGAGGTCATCGGGATCAATACGGCCATTATGGCCAGTGGTCAAGGCATCGGTTTCGCTATTCCCATCAATATGGCCAAGACGATTTTGAATGATCTGAAGACCAAAGGGAGCGTCACCCGAGGTTGGCTGGGCGTCCTGGTCCAGAAGATCACGCCGGAGCTGGCCGAGTCCTTTAATCTCAAGGAGGAACAAGGGGCGCTGGTGTCCGATGTTCTGAAGGGTGGCCCGGCGGAAAAGGCGGGATTCCAGCGAGGGGATGTCATCCTCGAGTTTAACAACAAACCGATCAAGACCATGGAGGATCTCCCCAAGGTAGTCGCCGAGACCCCACCGGAAAAAGAGGTGGAGGTCAAGATCTTGCGGGAAGGGAAACCGAAGACTCTCAGGGTGGCCGTGGGCAAACAGGAAGAGCCCGAGAAGCTGGCCGCCGAGAAAAAGACCAGCGAGAGGCTCGGCATGACCCTCGAGGATATCACCTCGGAGATGGCCAAACAGATGAATCTGGAAGATCCCAAAGGGGTGGTGATCTCGGAGGTGGAGCCGGGCAGTGCAGCCCAGGAAGCGGGATTGAGGCAGGGGGATGTGATCCTGGAGCTGAATCGGGAGAAGGTAGAGAACGTTAAGGACTATAAGAGGATTTTGGATAAGGCCACGGACAAATCCTCCCTGTTAATGCTGGTCAAGCGAGGAGAAAATACCCTCTTTCTCACGCTCAAGAAAGGGTAGGCCCCCCACCCCTTCGGGGAATTGAAAATTGAAAATTGAAAATTGAAAATTGAAAATTTCCCGTTTTGCACTTTACGGTTTCCAATGACAACTTTCGTAAAGCGGGGAGGAAGGGTGGTTTTCTTTCTCCTGTTGATAGGTGCCATCTCTTCCTTACCTACCAGAGCGCAAGAGTCCCGGAAGAATGCCGTGGTACGAGCTGTAGAGAAGGCCGGGGCGGCGGTGGTCAATGTCAATACGGAGGAGCATGTCCGGGAGCGGGTGAATCCCTTCTCAGGATGGGGGAATGATTTCTTTGAGGAGTTCTTTGGGGATTTCTTCGAGTCTTTCCCGGAAAGGGACTACAAGAGACAAAGCCTGGGATCTGGGGTGATCATTGATCCCAGGGGGTATATCCTCACCAACGAGCACGTCATCTCTCAGGCCTCGAAAATCAAGGTCTCTTTGATCAATAATCGAGAGTATGAGGCCCAACTGATCGGGGCGGATCCCCGGTCGGACCTGGCCGTCCTGAAGATCTCCGCACCTACTTCCTTGCCCTACCTCAAGATGGGCCGTTCCGATGACCTGATGATTGGTGAGACGATCATCGCCATCGGCAACCCCTTCGGCCTCTCACACACTGTAACCACCGGCGTCATCAGCGCCATGCACCGCTCCCTGAAGACCGACAACCGGGTCTACACCGATTTCATCCAGTTGGACGCCTCGATCAACCCGGGCAACAGCGGCGGACCGCTTTTAAACATCAATGGCGAGCTGGTTGGGGTGAATACGGCGATCTATCAGCAGGCCCAAGGGATCGGCTTTGCCATTCCCATCGACCGTGCCAAGCGCATTGTCCGGGAACTGATCGCCCATGGGGAAGTCAAGGAGATCTGGCTGGGGTTGATCGTGGAGGATGTTACCCCTCGGCTGGCCCGATCTTTGGGCTATCCCCAAAATTATGGGGTGGTCGTCCGCCGGGTCCATCAGAGGAGCCCAGCAGAGGCCGCCGCCTTCCGTCCGGGAGATATCTTAACCGCCATTGGGAGACAGAAGCTTGGGGACAAGGATGTTTATTTGGACCTCATCTCCTCTTACGGGCCGAACGATACCCTCCAGTTTACTTATTTTCGGCAGGGAAGGGAAGGCCGGACCTCCCTGGTAGCCAGGGTTGTCCCGAGAGAGCTGGCCGAGGAGCTCGGAAGAGATCTGCTGGGCATCTCGGTAAACCCCCTTTCTCGCCGATTCGGTCCTTCCAGAGGGGTCGTGGTCAGCAACGTCCAGAAGAATAGCCCGGCGGGGAAGATTGGCATTCAGCCGGGGGATCTCATTCGACAGATCAATAAACAAAGGATCGAAGGCCTTCAAGATTTCCGCCAGGCCGTCTTATCCCTACTCAACCGGAACAACGCCCTCCTTTTGGTCCAGAGGGGAAGCTACGGTTATTACGTCACGCTGGACCTTTAACGACCTACGCAAGCGGCCATGGCCAAGCAGAGTTGGCCGCCCCCGCGATGAAAATGTTTCCCAGAGAGGCCCGATCATTTTCGCGGTAAAACCCTTTCTGACCCCTACGCCCCTTTTTCCCCCGGGATTGCCGCGCGCCGACCGGGACCAACCCCGCGGAGCGGCCTCAGCAGCATGAGGATGGCCAGCAGGGCGAGAAGGATCCCCAGGAATTGGGAGGTGGAGAGCCCCAACAACATGCCCCTTTCGTCTCCTCGGAGATATTCGATCAGGAAGCGGCCGATCGAGTACAGGAGGAGATAGAGCCAGAAGACCTGGCCGGGATGGCGCTTTCTGCCTTGAAAGGCCAACAAGAGGAAAAAGATCGACAGGTTCATCGCGGATTCGTAAATCTGGGTGGGATGCAGGGGAATCCCTCGAGGGGCCAGCGAGTGGGGGTCCGTGAAAGTTATGGCCCAGGGCAGATCGGTCGGTTTCCCATAGCAGCAACCGGCAAAGAAGCAGCCCCACCGACCAATCGCGTGCCCCAAGGCCAAAGAAGGGGCAAAGATATCGGCCATGGTAGCCAGTGTCAAATGCTTCTTGATGACATAGAGGGCGGAGATGGGAAGCGCGAAGAGGAGCCCCCCATAGAACACCAGCCCACCCTCCCAGATCTTAAAGATGGACAAAGGTTCCTGGAGGTAATGACCGGGATTCATCAGCACGTAAAGGAGCCGAGAGCCTCCAATGGCCGCGATCACTACGTAAAAGGCCAGGTCCATCACTTGCTGCGGGTCGATTCCCTCTCGCTTTGCCTGCCGAAGGGCTAACCCCAGACCTGCCAGGAAGGCCATGGCCACCAGCAAGCCATAGGTATAAAGGGTCAAAGGCCCGAATTGGATGAGTATTGGATGCATAGTCCTCCCTGCCTCATGGGCTCGTAGCTCACCGTTTTGAGTCTCCTTGCTTTGAGCTACGAGCTTTGAGCTGTCGTATGCTCATGCTGCCTAAGGTTCATCGCGATAAAAAGTCCCACCCCCACCGTGATGCAGGAGTCGGCGATGTTAAAGGCAGGCCAGTGAAGCTGGTACCAATGGAAGTCCAGGAAATCGATCACCTCATTTAACCGTACTCGATCGATCAGGTTCCCCAGGGCCCCTCCCAGGATCAGGGCCAGGGCGAACAAGTTGCCCAGGCTTTCATCGGACGTCTTCGCATACAGGTAAATGACGATCCCTACCGCCAGCAGCGAGATGGCCACGAAAAGCGGCATCAGAGTAAAACGGTCCTCGGCTGCCAGGATCCCAAAGGCCACTCCCGTGTTTCGGATATGGACGATCTGGAAAAAGTTCTCCACCACCTCGATCGCGCTGTGTAAAGGAAGGGCGTGCTCAATATAGAGCTTCGAGACCTGATCGCATAGCACCACGAGCCCTGAGATGATCGCTAATAACCGATACTTCCTTCTCAACTTACCACTTCCACGCACCGCTGACAGAGAGAGGGAAGAGCCTCGTTTTGCCCCACCGTTTCGCTGTACATCCAGCATCGTTCGCACTTCCTCCCCCTTGCCCGGGATATCGCAATGGATAATCCGGGCAGGGCAGAAACTAAGCAGGGGAGCAGAGGAGCCGGGGAGCTGGGGAGGTTTTTCCCTGGCTCCCCGGCTCCCTTGTGCAACCCGACCTGGGAGACGATGAAAATGGCGGGCAGCTCATCGACATACCCCTGTAATAAAGGATACCACTCCGAGGCAGCCTCCGCCGTGAGATAGAGATCCACGGAGGCTTCCAGGGAATTGCCGATCATCTTCTCCTTGCGGGCGATCTCCAGGGCCTTGGTCACCTCTCCCCTTACGGCGAGCAATCGCTCCCAGCGAGCGGCCAGCGGCTCGTCGAGATAGCCCTCTTGGATTGACGGAAACTCCTCCAGGTGGACGCTGGACGAAGCCCCGCTGCCTGCAGGCAGTTGCTGCCAAATCTCCTCTGCCGTAAAGCTCAGGACCGGGGCCATCAGCTTGACCATCGCGAACAGCACCTCCCACAACACGGTCTGGGCAGCCCGACGCCCTTCAGAGTCGGCTCGGAAGGTGTAGAGCCGGTCCTTTAAGATATCCAGGTAGAAACTGCTCAGATCCAGCACGCAGAAGTTGTGGAAGGCGTGATAAAAGATATGGTACTCGTGCTCGCGATAGGCTTTCAGGATCCGGGCGATCAGCTTCTGGGTCCGGTGCAGCATGAGCCGATCGATCTCTGGGAGCCGTTCGTAAGGGACCCGGTCGCGCTGGGGATCGAAGTCGTACAGGTTGCTCAAGAGAAAGCGGCAGGTGTTGCGGATGCGCCGGTAGGCCTCCACCAACCGCTGCAGGATCTCGGGGGAGATCCGGATGTCCTCCCGGTAATTCTCCGAGGCCACCCAGAGTCGCAAGATCTCCGCCCCATTCTGGTCGATGATGTCCTGGGGGGCGATGACGTTGCCCCGAGACTTGGACATCTTCCGTCCCTCGCCATCCACCACGTAGCCGTGGGTCAACACCGTCCGGTAAGGGGCCTCTCCTCGGGTGCCGATCCCCACCAGCAGGGAGCTATGGAACCACCCCCGGTGCTGATCGCTTCCTTCCAGATACATGTCGGACGGCCAACGCAGGCCTAACTCACTGAAGGAACTATCCCCGCCGGCCAGGACCGCTTCATGGCTTACTCCGGAGTCAAACCATACGTCCAGGATATCCTGCTCCTTGGCAAAGTGAGAGGTTCCGCACTTAGGGCAATGCGTTCCCGGTGGCAACAGCTCCTGGGCCTCTCGCTCGAACCAGATATCGGCCCCTTCCCGCTCCACTTGGGCGGCCACGTGCTCCGTCACTTCCTGCGAGACCAGCGGATTCGAACAGCGCGTACAATAGAAGACGGTGATGGGAACTCCCCAAACCCGTTGGCGGGAGATGCACCAATCGGGACGGTTTTGGATCATGCCGTAGATGCGTTCCTCCCCCCAGCTGGGGACCCATTGGACTTGCCGGATGGCGGCCAGGGACCGGGCGCGCAACTCCCCCACCTCCATAGAGACGAACCATTGGGGGGTAGCCCGGAAGATGATGGGATGGTGACAGCGCCAGCAATAGGGATAAGAGTGCTGGACGGTCTCCTCCCGCAACAGATGTCCCTGCTCTTTCAGCCGGGCGTTGACGGCCGCGTTTGCCTCGAAGACGTGCATCCCGGTAAAATGATCGGTTCCGGAGACAAAGCGGCCTTCCTCATCCACCGGATTATAGACCTCCAGGTCATACTTAAGCCCGATCTCGTAGTCCTCCTGGCCGTGCCCCGGGGCCGTATGGACGCAGCCGGTCCCCTGGTCCAGCGTAACGTGCTCTCCCAGGATCAGCAGGGAATCCCTGGGCAGGAAGGGATGGCGGCACCTCAGCCCCTCGAGAACCGATCCCGGGAAGGACTCCAGGATCTGGTAATCCCTTACGCCCAGCCTGGCCAGGGTAGGCTCCAGGAGGTCCTGAGCCAGGATCCATACTTCACGGTCCACCCCGACCGCCACGTAAGAATGGCGAGGATGGAGACAGACCGCCAGGTTGGCCACCAACGTCCAGGGCGTGGTGGTCCAGATGACCACGGAGGCTTGACGGCCCTGGCAAGAGGGGACTCGCTCTCCCAGGTCATCCTCCATGGGGAACCGTACGTAGATAGAAGGGGAGGTGTGCTCTTCGTAGTCGACCTCGGCCTCCGCCAGGGCCGTCTGACAAGAGAAGCACCAATGGACCGGCTTCATGCCCTTGTAAAGGCTGCCGTTTCCCATGAACTTCCCCAGCTGCCGCAAAATGGTGGCCTGGTAGCCATAATTCATGGTCAGGTAAGGATGGGCCCAATCGCCGAAAACCCCCAGTCGTTTGAACTCCTCCCGTTGGATCTCGACGAACTTCCCCGCAAACTGTTGGCAGGCCCGGCGGATCTCCTTCCGATCCGCTCCGCTCTTCCGGCTGATTTTTTCTAATTGCTCTACCTGCTGCTCGATAGGCAGCCCATGACAATCCCAGCCCGGGACATAGGGTGCATCATAGCCCTCCATGGTCTTGACTTTGACCACGATATCCTTAAGGATCTTGTTGAGGGCATGCCCGATATGGATATGTCCATTGGCGTAAGGGGGACCATCGTGCAGGATATACTTGGGCCGGCCGGCGAACTTCTCCCGGATCCGTTGGTAAATCTCCTCTGTTTCCCACATCTTCAGGATCTGCGGCTCCTTCTCCGGCAGATTTGCCTTCATCGGAAAGGCCGTCCGGGGCAGGTTCAAAGTCTCTTTCATCACACTATCCTTTTATTATGAATCCCCATGATCTCCTGAACCTCCATGAGCGTGCTGCGGGCGATCGCCCGGGCGCGTTTCCCCCCATCCGCCAGGACCTCCATCACGAAAGAGGGGCGCGCAGCAATGGTGGAACGCCGCTCCTGGATTGGGCCCAAGGCCTGCAAGACATTGTGAATTAATATGGCCTTGCAGTCGAGGCATCCGATGCCGGCGGTCCGGCAACCCTGAGCCACATCAGCCTTCTCTTCCTCCGAGCTAAAGATCTTGTGCAGGGAGAAAACGGGGCTCCGTTCCGGGTCTCCTGGGTCGTTTCGGCGGACTCGCGCCGTATCGGTCGTCATCGTCTTGATCTTCTGCCGGATCACCTCCGGGGGGTCCGAAAGGTAGATGGCGTTGTTATAGCTTTTGCTCATCTTGCGGCCATCCGTGCCTGGCACCTTAGGGGCCGGGGACAGCAGGGGCTCGGGCACCGGAAAGAGCTGGCGATGATACAGGTGGTTAAAACGGCGCGCGATCTCCCGGGTCAGCTCGACATGGGGGAGCTGGTCTTGCCCCACGGGAACGAAGTTGCCCTGGTAGATTAAGATATCGGCGGCCTGCAGGACCGGATAACCCAGGAAGCCATAGGTAGACAGGTCTTTCTGCTCTCCCAGCTCCTGCTGGATCTCCTTGTATGTGGGATTCCTCTCCAGCCAGGCCAGAGGAGTGATCATGGAGAGCAGCAGGTGGAGCTCGGCGTGCTCCGGCACCGTCGATTGAACGAAGAGGGTGCACCGGTTCGGGTCCAGGCCGACCGCCAACCAGTCTGTCACCATCTCCAGGATATTCTCCTGGATCTGGCCAGGATCGCTGTAATCGGTGGTCAGGGCATGCCAATCCGCCACGAAATAGAAACACTCGTACTGGTCCTGCAATTCCCTCCACGTCTCCAGGGCCCCCACCAGGTTTCCCAGATGCAGTCGGCCCGTGGGCCGAGCGCCACTTACCACGCGTTTTTTTTCCATCAAAGATAATGCTCCTTCACGAATTGGATCTCGTCCTCCCTGGTCTTCAGGACGCCATTGAGCCTCAGCTCCCGTGTCTGGTTTAGAATCTCCTTGAAGACGGGACCAGGCCTTAACCCCAGCTTTACCAGGTCCCTTCCCCGGAGGAAAGGTTCCATGTCGCGAAGCTCGGTCAGGTAACAGGCGATCAAAGGCCGAATCCTTGCCGTTGGGGCCTGGACTGCTAACCACAGAAGGGCTTCCGGGGGAAGGGGGCTCAAAAGGCGATATAGCTTTCCAGGGGGGATATCCCTCGCCCAAGCCAGCTCTTCTGCCACGATGGGCACGTGCCGTTGGGCGACTTTCAGCTTCCGGACCTCTTCAGGGCGAAGGGAAAGGCGCTGGAAGACCTCCTCCACTTCCGGGTCCATTAGCCCACTGACCAGGCCCATGAGGTAAAGAAGCGAAGGCTGGATCTCCTGCAGGTCTTGTAACCTCAATGACTCTCTTTTCTGGGAGGTTGACCAGGATGCCGCATCTTCTTCCGGAGAGGGCGCCCTTCGCCCGTCCTCCTTCTTTACATGAAGGCTTCGGTACCAGCCCAAGACCTCTTCAACTCGGGCTAAGAGCTCTTCTAACCGATCGGTCAGGATCAGGTGAGGATGAATAAATTTTAACAGGCCCAGTTCGCTCATTCGCCGGATGTTCTTCAGTGGGGCCTTGCCCTTCTCCCTCAAGAGGTAGGTTAATTCCAGCCATAGCTTCGGCCCGCTGAGGCGGCCCACCCACCCCTCTTCGATCGCCTCTTGCATAAGCTTCAGCGTGGACTCCTCGATCGCAAAAGCGAACCGCTGCTCGAACCGGATCGCTCGAAGGATCCGAGAAGGATCCTCGATAAAGCTTCGGGGGTGAAGCACGCGGATCAACCCTTCCTCCAGATCCCTCAAACCTCCAAAATCATCGACCAGCCGGTAAGCCTCCGGCCCGTTGAGTCGAATCGCCAGGGCGTTGATGCTGAAATCCCGCCGGTAGAGGTCATCCTGAATGGAGGCCGGTTCTATCTGGGGAGGGGCCGCGGGTCGTTCGTACCGCTCTCTACGGGCCGTGGCCACATCCACTCTCAGGCCGCTCGGCAGCAATAGGACTGCCGTCCCGTACCACTTGTGGATCCTGATCTTTCCAACCAGGCGAGCTGCCAGCTCTCGGGCCACCGACAGGCCGTTCCCCTCGACCACCAGGTCTACGTCGGGACGCGCTCGTAGCGGATCGCTGCTTTGAGCTTTGAGCTTTGAGCCTTGGGCTTTTACCGTGAAGATGCCTGAGTCCCTCGGGAGCCCATTTTCATTCTCGGGGGCGGCGAATGTAGCTTGGCCATGTCGGTTTTCTTCGTGCCTTTTCCTCAGCCAAAGGTCCCGGACCAGCCCTCCTACCGTATAAACCGGAAATCCCGCCTGGCCAGCCACGGAGGCCACCATCTGGAATACTTTCTGCACCTCAGAAGGCAAGAAACTTTCGATCAGCTCCCTTCCCCATGGCCCTTTATCCCTCACATCTTCAGTTTTCATAATAAGAGGCCGCGTAATCTTCCGTCTCCATGACCGTAACCTGGCTTACTCGGACCTTCGGTCCATTCAGCTGCCGTCCTAACTCTCGGTAAAGCCACCGGGCCAGGTTCTCCGAGGTAGGATTGCTCTCTGCAAAGGGCTCCAACTCGTTGAGGTTTCGATGGTCCAGCGTGGATAGCAGATCCCGGGTAACCTGGGCGATCTGGCGGAAGTCCAGACCGATCCCGATCTTATCCAGCTCCTCCACGAGCACCACCACCTCCACCTTCCAGTTGTGGCCATGGAGGTTCTCACAGGATCCCTGATATCCCCGCAGCTGGTGGGCCGCCGCGAACCCCGATCTCACACGCAATTCATACACGTCTTGACTTCCCCTTCTGACTCTCTTACTGCGAGAGCTCAAAGCTCTCCACGTCCCTGATCAAAGAATCCACCTTCTCGAGCTCTGCCTCAATCTGATAGGGGACGATATCCCCATCGTAAAAGGCCCTTTCATGCAAAAGGTGATCTCGGGCCATAAATCGATCCAGAAAAGCCTTCTCTTTAATCAATGGTTCTGCTTTCTCTAGCTCTTGCAGTTTGAGCCTTCGCTCCCGATGGGTTTTGGGTAAGGGAGATAGGTTCAGCTTGATAAAAAGGGCATTGATGGTTTGTACCGTAGCACCCCATGCCTTTTCGCAGGCCTCTCGCATTAGGATGAGATTATTTCCCTCCTGGCCTCTCTGGAACTCATTTCTTGCCTCTTGCAGGAATTCCTTGGCTTCTAGAATATAATGATTCATTTAAACCTCTCCCGCTAGAAGAGGAAATTGAGGGCTCTTGGAGCGCACGAGCTCGTCGATCCGTTTCCACTGGCCGATAAGCTCGCGCAGCTCGGATAGTCGCAACATGCTCTGGCTATCGGAAAGGGCCTTTTCCGGTTCCGGATGGACCTCACAGAAGATGGCATCACAGCCCACCGCCACCGCCCCGCGGGCCAGGTAGGGGATGAACTCCCTTTGTCCTCCCGAGATGTTGCCGGCCCCGCCCGGCAGCTGCACGCTGTGGGTCGCGTCGAAGACCACCGGATAGGACAACTCCCTCATAACCACCAGGGAGCGCATGTCTGCCACCAGATTGTTATAGCCGAAGCTGGTTCCCCGTTCGGTCAGCAAGATCTGCTCGTTGCCCGTGGAGGTGATCTTCTGCACCACATGACGCATCTCCCAAGGGGAGAGGAACTGTCCTTTCTTCACGTTGATCGGCTTGCCGGTGGAGGCTACCGCCAGGATCAGGTCCGTCTGGCGGCACAGGAAGGCCGGGATTTGGAGCACGTCCAGCACCCGGGCAGCCTCCTCCACCTGTTCGACGCCGTGCACATCGGAGAGGACGGGTAGGCCCACTTCCTCCTTGACTCGCCGGAGCACCTGGAGCCCCTTTGGCCATCCGGGTCCCCGATAGGAGTCTAGGGAGCTACGGTTGGCTTTGTCATAGGAGGCCTTGAAGACCAGAGGGATATCCATCTGAAGAGCAATCTCTTTCAGCTGGCGAGCGATGGCCAGCGTCTCTTCCTCTGCCTCGATGACGCAAGGGCCCGCGATGAGCGCCAACGGGAAATCCCCCCCAATCCTTACTTCCCCAATCGGGACGATCCTGGTCATCTCAGAAACCTCACGATCCCAAACACCACCGCCCCCTGCCCGATCCAGAAGAGGAACATCCACTTGATCAGGTCGGCTCGGAGGTTGGCTATCTCTATCCTGACCTCAGCCCTGAGGGCAGCCAGATCCTGCTTGAATTCGGCCCGGAGGGTAGCCAGGTCTTCCTTGGTCGCAATCTTATCCAAGAGCACCTCATTGTTACTCTCGAGGGCCTCCTCCATAGCCTGGGCGATGACTTTGGCCTGGCCTTCTTCGAAGCCCCCTTCCCTCAATCGGCTGAAGACTTTCAAGGTATCTGCATAGGGCATCGCTCTTCTCCTCTGCTGTTATCCATGGGTTGCCCGGAGGGAAGCCCTGACAATGGGCGAAGAGCGGAAGGCCATGGATGCCGTAACACAGGCCCCGATGAACTCCCGGAAGAGGGGGTGAGGGGTGCGCGGGGAGGACTTAAACTCCGGATGAAACTGCACCGCCAGAAACCAGGGATGATCCTTCAGCTCGATGATCTCCACCAGATGCCCATCGGGAGAGAGGCCGCTGATCTCCAGCCCTTTTTTTTCTAAGAGAGGTCGGTACTGGCCATTGACTTCGTAGCGGTGACGGTGCCGCTCGGAGATGTGGAGGGCTTGGTAAGCCCGGGCTGCCAGGGAGCCCTCCTTCAACCTGCATGGATAGGCTCCCAGCCGCATCGTGCCCCCCTTATCGGTCGAATCCAGCCGATGGGGAGCCTCCTTCTGCGGCGGGAGCTCGAAGTGGGTGTCAAGTTGATGATCCGGATCCAGCTGGCGAGCGGGCTCCTTCTTCGGGGTGTTCAGCTTCAACCAGAGCTGCGCGCCATGCATCCATTTCTGGAGGTCGATGACGGGAACCGGGGTTTGGGGATCGACCTCGGTACTATGGGCCTCCTGTAAGCCGCAGACGTTTCGGGCATATTCGATCACCGCGCACTGCATTCCTAAGCAAATGCCGAAGAAGGGGATCTGGTTCTCCCGGGCATGCTGGATAGCCGTGATCTTTCCCTCGATGCCTCGTCCTCCAAACCCACCGGGGATCAGGATGCCATCCACCCGGTTGAGCAAGGCCTCCGGCCCTTCCTTCTCGATCTCCTCAGAGTCCACCCATTCGATCCTCACGCGGGTATCGTTGGCGATTCCTCCATGAATCAGGGCCTCCATCAGGCTCTTGTAAGAATCCTGCAATCCGACGTATTTGCCCACGATCGCCACGGTCACCTTATGGGAGGGGCGCTTGATTTTCTCGACGATCCGCTCCCATTCGCTCAGGTCGGGCTCCCCGGTCTGGAAACCCAAACGCTCGACGAGGATCTCGTCCAACCCTTCCTGGTGGAATGCCAGGGGAACCTCGTAGACCGTCTCCACATCGATCGCGGTAATGACCTCCCTTTCTCTTAAATTACAGAACAGGGCGATTTTGGCCTTCAAGTCGAGAGAGAGGGGGCTTTGCGTTCGGCAGAGTAAGATATCGGGTTGGATCCCGATCTCCCTCAACTCCTTGACGCTATGCTGGGTGGGCTTGGTCTTCAGCTCTCCCGCCGAAGGAACATAGGGGACCAACGTCAGGTGGATGTAAACGACATTCTCCTTGCCGATATCGAACTGGAACTGCCGAACCGCTTCCAGGAAGGGCAGGCTCTCGATATCGCCCACCGTCCCGCCGATCTCGCAGATAACGATATCCTGATCGCCCGCCACCGCCAGGAAATGGCTCTTGATCTCATCGGTGATATGAGGGATGACCTGGACAGTCCGGCCCAGATAATGGCCTCTTCTCTCCTTAGCGATCACGGTGTAATAGATCTTGCCCGTGGTGACGTTGTTTGCCTGGCTCATCCGGGACGAGGTAAAGCGCTCGTAATGGCCCAGGTCGAGATCGGTCTCGGCCCCGTCGTCGGTCACAAAGACCTCTCCATGTTGGAAAGGACTCATGGTCCCCGGATCTACGTTGATGTAAGGATCGAACTTCTGCAAGGTAACCGTCAGGCCTCGGCTCTCCATCAGGGCTCCGATCGCCGCCGAGGCCAGCCCTTTCCCTAACGAGGAGAGGACCCCACCGGTCACAAAGATGTATTTAGCCATCTTCCCGCCTCAAAAGTCGTTCGGCCTTCTCCAAATCTTCTGGAGTATCTACCCCGATCCCAGCGTAATGGGTCGTGACCACCTTGATCCGGTAGCCGTGCTCCAGGGCCCTGAGCTGCTCCAGCTGCTCGAGCCTCTCGAGGGGAGTCGAGGGCAACTGGGCGAACGCCAGCAAAAAGTCTCGGCGATAAACGTAAAGGCCGATATGTTTGAATGCAGCTCGAGGAAGTTTTACCGTGAAAATGCCCGGCTCTTCCTGGAGCCCATTTCCATTCTCGGGGACAGCCACCTCTGGTTGGCCAGGGCTGTTTTGTTGGCCACTCATGGTCGGCGCCATCCAATGCCCTCGATCGTAGGGAATGGGCGAACGGGAGAAGTAAAGGGCGAAGTCTTGCTGATCCGTGACCACCTTGACCACGTTGGGATCGAACATCTCCTCTGGGCTCTCCAGGGGAACCTTCAGCGTCCCCATGGGCAACCGGGGATCTTCCCGCCAAGGGCGCAGGGCCAGCTCGATCATCTCCGGCCGGATCAACGGCTCATCTCCCTGCAAGTTGACGATGAGCTCTGCCGTCAACCCTCGGGCAATTTCGGCCACCCGATCTGTGCCGGTTCGGTGGTGAGGCGAGGTCATCTGAGCGCGGCCGCCCAAATCCTCCACCGTTCGAAAGATGCGGAGGTCATCCGTGGCCACGATGACCTCTTCCACCCCCTGGGCCTGACGGGCCCTCTCGTAAACCCAGTGGATCATCGGCTTACCTCGCAGGATGGCCAGGGGCTTCCCGGGAAACCGGCTGGATTCGTACCTGGCTGGAATAATGACAGCGGTTCTCATTTTCCTCGGATTATCTCGGAGCCCTTACGATCTTGAGCACCACCTCTCGCTCCTCTCTCCTGGACTGCACCGTGATGATTCTCATCTTCTGCTGTGCTTACTCAACAATAATCTATTTGGAGCAAAAAGGCAAGCCAATCTGGGGGCGGGAAGGCCTCGCCTAGAGCAAATCCCAAGATGTGGGGGGGTAAGAAAGGGGCAAGAAAGAAGGGGACCAATGGGGTAGGGATGGGTGGAGGGAAAAACGAGAAAGGAGGAGTTCGTCCGGGGAAAATGGGGGCTTTACAGGACGAAAAAAGCCCTTTGGGGGTAAGACCTCGCCAGGGATGGTAAGGGAGTAGCAGGTTAGGGGAGATGGTGGACAATGGACTGCCCACCGCTCACCGCTCAATTGACGAGGGTGTGAAAAAAACTGTAATCGTAGACGGTTTCCCCTTAGGAGGAGAACCCGAAGAGGATCGGGGTGGAGCTCTCGGAGGGATCTCCCAAAGCCCAGGTAGATCAGGATCTTCTTGATCACCTGAGGATCCTCGATAAACTGATGATTTTCATCTCCCCCTGGCACTTAGGGCAAACCAGAGGATCGACCTCATAGACCTTTTTGATTAACCGGGCCCAATGGCGCCGGTATTGGCTGGCCGAAGCACCCGTCGTTGACCAGGCAATGCAGGTGAGGATGGAAGTTGAGAATCTCCCCGAAGGTCTGGCATAGCAAAAAGACACTCAGGGGTCCATATGCCTGGATATTTCCCGCGCAGCCGTTATTTTATTAAGACCGCCAAGATGATAGCCTGCCTTTTGAAGCACCTGTTCAAGTGCTTCCCATGTTCCGCCTTTTATGGCGTCCGGGTTAC
>JACOWJ010000018.1 GCA_016176845.1 Nitrospinota bacterium | reverse complement strand
AAGGGGGGCAGCGCCGTCTATCCTCTGCCCCTCCTCAACCGCTACACGCCGCGCATCCCCGTCCATTTCATCCTGATGCGGGGACGCCTTCCGGGCGTATCGCCCGTTGCCGGGGAGGCGACCGACCTGGGGAAGCCGGCCACCCTGGCGACCACCACGTGGGTCCGCGTCAACCCCGTGGAGAACCGTATGGAGGTGACGCTTGCTTACCCGGAGAAGGCACGCCCGGGCCAGAAGATCCAGGTGAAGATCCGCCTGGCCGAGCCCGCCAGGGACGGCCCGGGGAAACCGCTCCCCGGCGAAGTGACGCTGTGGCTCGTGGACCAGGCCGTGCTCTCCCTGGGAAAGGAGCAGCGGCTCGACCCGCTGCCCGATTTCATCACTCCGGTCCATTCGGCCCTGGCCGTCCGCGACACCCGGAACCTCGCCTTCGGCTTCCTGCCCTACGCGGAAAACCCCGGGGGCGACGGGGGCGAGGAGGGCGAGCTGTTCGAGCGCGCCACGGTGCGCAAGCTCTTCAAGACGGTCCCGTACTATAATCCCGCGATCCCCGTGGGGCCCGACGGGACCGCCGTCGTGACGGTGGAGCTCCCGGACAACCTCACCAACTTCAAGGTGCGGGCCAAGGCGGTCAGCGCCTGTCCTGAGCCCTGTCGAAGGGGCGGGGACCGGTTCGGCTTCGCCGTCGGCCAGATCTCCGTGCGCCTCCCGGTGATCGTGCAGCCGGCGCTTCCCCGCTTTGTTCGTCCCGGCGACTCCTTCACCGCCGCCGCCATCGGGCGGATCGTGGAGGGGGAAGGCGGACCGGGCAAGGCGGAGGTGCAGACGGAAGGGGCGACGCTTTCGGCGCCCGCGACGCGGGAGCTTTCTTTCGTCCCGAACCGGCCGGAGCGGATCGAGCTCCCCGTCGAGATCCCTACGCCTCCCTTGGGCAAAGACGGGAAGCCCGCCTGGCGGGCGGCCACGTTCCGGGTGGCCGTGGAGCGGAGCTCCGACCAGGCCCGGGACGCCTTCGAGGTGAAGATCCCGCTGCGCGAGGACCGGCACCCGGTGACCCACCGGCTCCTCCGGGACCTGACGCCCGGCGTGCCGGTCGGGCTCCCAGACCTCCCGGAGCAAGCGCGGCCGGGAACGATCCGCCGCAGCGTCCTGGTTTCCGACCAGGCCGGGCTGGTGCGGATGGCGGCGGGGCTCGACTTTCTCCTCGGCTATCCGTACGGCTGCACCGAGCAGAAGCTGAGCCAGGCACGCGCGCGACTGGCGCTCCGGAAGTTCCGGAGCTCCCTCCACCAGGAAGGGCCTGTCCTGAGCGGCGTCGAAGGGGCGGCCGAAGACCTGGACCGCTCGATCCAGGAGACGCTGGCCTGGATCCCGCTGGTGGTCGATGGCAACGGGCTGGCGGCGTTCTGGCCCGGCTCCGAGGGGCGGGTAACGCTCACCGCCTGGGTGCTCGATCTCCTGGTGGAAGCGAAGGGCGCCGGATACCCGGTGGACACGAAGCTGTTCGATACCCTGACCCGGTCGCTGACGCAATCGCTGCGTTCCGACTATCGCCACTTCATCGACGGGGAAGCCTTCAACGAGCGCTCCTTCGCCTTAAGCGCCCTGGCCTCAGCGGGCAAGTTCGACGCTCCTTACGCCGCCGAGCTGCTGCGCCAGTCGAAGTACCTGCACCTCGAAGGGGTCGCGGAGGTATTGACCTCCTTCGCGCGGGCCGGGGAGCTCTCGTCACCGGGCGTCGGCGGCCTGACCAAGGAGATGTGGGACGGTCTCGTCATCCGCCTCTACCAGGGCCGGGAGGTCTACGGTGGGCTGCAGGACCGCCCCGGCCGGAGGAACGGGCTCATCCTACCGGGCGAGACGCGCACCCTGGCCGACATAGTCCGCGCGCTGGCGTATGCCGACCCGAAGAACCCGCGCTTCCCGCTCCTGGTGGAGGCGCTGGTGACGCTGGGGAAGGGAGATGGATGGGGGACGACCAACGCCAACGCCTCGGCGCTGCTCGCCCTGTCCGAGGTTCTCCGGCCGCCGTTCCACGGGGCCGCGAGCCATACCGTCCGGGTGACGTTCGGGAAGGAGGGGGGGCATTCCCTGTCGCTGGGGCCGAAGTCGCCCACGGGAACCCTGATCAGCCAAAGCGCGTTGCCCGGCGAGGTGCTCCTCCAAGAGGCGGGACCGAGACCGGTTGTCCTGCGGGCCGAGACCTTCTACGTCCCGCTGGCGGACGGCAGCCAGGCGACGCCCGAGTCGCAAGGGTTCTTCGTCACCCGGGAGCTTCTCCGGATGGGGCTGGCCCCCGCCGACCGGCTGCAGGAAAGGGTTCCCCTCGACAAGGCGGGAAGCCGCGTCGCGTTCGGCGTGGGCGAAGTGGTGGAGGAGCACGTGCGGGTCATCAACCCGACGGACCGGCATTACGTGGCCGTCTCGGTCCCGCTGGCGGCGGGGATGGAGCCGCTCAACCCCAACCTGACCACCGCTCCCCCCGAGGCGAAGACCGCCGGGAAGCTCACCCAGGCGCCGACCTATGCGGCCTATCTGGACGACCAGGTCACCTTCTACTACGAAACCCTGCCGAAGGGGACCTACGATTTTTACTTCCGCACCCGGACCACAACGCCGGGGCGGTTCATCCAGCCGCCGGCCTTGGCGGAGATGATGTACGACGGCGCCATCCGCGGGAGCTCGGCGGGAGCCCGCGTGGTGATCGAACGGAAGGAGTGACGGGCAGTCCTTCGGGTCAATTTGTAATGCTACCGCCGTATCGGTATAATCGGGTGTGAGCCGGATTATACCACACACCCGACGAAATCAAACATGGACAAAGGGCAGATTGCACCACGACTCATCACTGCTTATCCTTTGGAGGAATCATGATCAAAGAACATGATTGCATTGTGTTGACGCAAGACCTTCTCGAAGAGAAATTGCAAGCCGGCGATGTTGGCACAGTAGTGCATATCCATCAAGGCGGTGCAGCGTATGAGGTCGAGTTTGTCACGTTGACCGGCCACACGGTGGCCGTGGCCACCGTGCAAGCGTCCCAATTGCGCCCGGTGAATCAACGCGACCTTTCTCACGTGCGCGAAATGGCAGCCAGGTGACCATCGCAAGAAAGGAGGGAAATAGGCATGGCCAAGCCCCTGGTGAATGAAGGTTGGATTTCGCTTCAGGAGGCCTCTGAGAAATATGGGCAGGCACGAGCGAGCTTCTATCTGTGGGAGCGAAAAGGACTGCTTCGGCTGAAGCGATTTTCCGTCGGCAAGCCCAACGTTTTTGTCAACGAGGAGGAGATCATCACACTCCTGGGCAGTATGATGCGGACAAAGTCCGAGCGCGAGGACCATGACCGGGCGGCGTTGAATACGGAAGCACTGGGGAAGATCTGGGACAATGAGGTGGATGCCATTTACGACACCATAGACTGGAGAACGGGAAAACGTGCCAAAGCGTAAGTACCGGCGTGGAGAGGTCATTTTGGTCCCCTTTACTTCCTCCGACTTTTCCGGGGGCAAGACTCGTCCTGCCCTCATCATCTCCACGCCTGCCTTCACTGCTTGCGAAGGCGATTACCTCCTTGCTGCCATAACGGGGCAAGTTGCCGCGCACACGGGGCACCCTACCTGCCATGAACTGCAAGACTGGCAGGCAGCGGGGTTAGCCATCACTTCTGTGGTCACCTCACACCTCATCACCCTGTCAACTTCAAGCATGGGCGTGAAGGCCGGCAAGTTGTCGGCGCGTGATATGGCTGAAGTGAAAGCCCGCCTGCGGCAGGCCCTGGGGATTTGAAGTGGGGGTCAGGATGGAAAAGACCCCTTCCCGATCGTGGATCAACCGGGCGGACCGGTGGCTCCGGGAGAAGCTGACCTTCCTGTCCCTGAAGGTCGAGCTCTGCCTGGGCATCGCGGCCCTGCTGGCGGTGTGGCTGTTGTCCGAGGTCCTGCCGGATGCGCGGCTGGCGGCCCCCGAGCCGTCGCTTCTCGTCCTGGACCGCCAGGGGCGCTTCCTGGACGAGATGGAGAGCGCGAAGGGGAAGGAGCTCGGCTACTGGCCGCTTGCGGCCCTTCCCCCTCGGGTCGTCGCCGCTACCACGGCCGCCGAGGATCGGCGCTTCTTCTCTCATCCCGGCGTGGACCCGCTGGCCGTGGTCCGGGCGGCGTTTCAGAACTGGCAGAGCGGCCGGCGCCTCTCGGGGGGCGTCCACGCTGGCCATGCAGGTGGCCCGGATGCAGGAGCCCGGCCCCCGGACGGATGGAGAAGAAGGTGCGCGAAGCGCTGACGGCACTCGCCCTCATCCGGCGGTACGGCCGCGAGGCGCTCCTGGCCCACTACTTGAGGATCGCTCCCTACGCAACCGGATCCACGGCATCGCCTACGCTGCCCGCCGCTATTTCGGCAAACCCGTGGAAGATTTGAGCTGGGCCGAGATCGCGCTCCTCTCGGCCATCCCACAGGCTCCGGGACGAATGAATCCCTGCTCCCCGCGCGGCCTGCGGGATGCGGTTCGGCGGGGCCGATCGATCCTCCAGATCCTTCGGCAACAGAAGGCCCTCACGAAGGATGAATACGAGCTGGCCCGCTACCAGATCGACCGCATGGAGCTTCGGCCTCTTGCCCGGCGCCCGGTCAAGGCGATCCATGCGATCCTTCGCATGGAAGCTCAATGGAAGGATCCCCGGGCACGAAGAGCGCTCCGCCATCAGCCGCTGGTAACGGCGTCCATCGACCTCGATCTCCAGCGGCAGGCGGTCCGGATGGTCGGGGATGCGCTCCGGTCCTGGGAAGATAAGGCCGCCGGGAACGCCGCGATGGTCGTGGTCGATCGGAACACGCGCGAGGTGCTGGCGTGGGTCGGCTCCTCCGGCTATTTCGACGGGCGGCGCTTCGGCGCCATCGATTTCGCCCGCATCGCACGTCCGGCAGGAAGTACGCTCAAGCCGTTTTTCTACGCCTACGCTCTGGACCAGGGTGTCATCACCCCCGCCAC
This sequence comes from Nitrospinota bacterium, assembly GCA_016176845.1. GTDB lineage: Bacteria > 2-12-FULL-45-22 > 2-12-FULL-45-22 > 2-12-FULL-45-22 > JACOWJ01 > JACOWJ01. The sequence goes on along the minus strand of JACOWJ010000018.1, from coordinate 26,884 downwards.
CGTTCTGGACGACCTGCGGCGCGGGCCCGGCTCCATCGAGAACGCGGACGCCGCGTTCCTCGGCCCCCTGCTGCCCCGCGAGGCGCTGGCCAACTCGCGGAACGTTCCGGCGGTGCATCTGCTTACGCGGATCGGCCTCGAGAACGGATATGCCTTCCTTGGCCGGCTGGGGCTCCACCGGTATGAGAATCCTTCCAGCCGCTACGGCGCCGGGCTTGCCGTCGGGGCACTCCCCGTCACCCTGGAGCACCTGGTCCGGGCCTATTCGGCGCTGGCCGCCGACGGCGAGGCGGGAGACCTGGTTTGGTATCTTCCAAATGGAAGAATACGTCAGAAGCGAGAACCCCGTCTCGTGGATGTCATGACAGGTCCAAACGGCAATCGCATGCCGGGATATCCGGGAGACGTCGCACCGAAGCGGATGCGCGAGCCGCGCAGGCCTTCGTTTCCCCGCCCGGTGCTTTCGGAGGCCTCGGCCCGGCAGGTCACGCTGTTTCTCTCCGATCCCATGGCGCGCCTTCCCAGCTTCCCGAGGATGGGGGCGAGCGAGTTCCCGTTTCCCGTGGCGGTCAAGACCGGCACCTCGGCCGGCTACCGGGACGCCTGGACCGTGGCATATTCGACGAAATATGTCGTCGGCGTCTGGGTCGGCAACGCGGACGCTACGCCGATGAAGGGCTTGAGCGGCTTCGCCGCCGCCGCCGTCCTCGCCCACGAGGCGGTCTCCTTTCTTCACGCCGGCCAGGCGGGCGGGCTCGATGACCACGCCTTTCCTGCTCCGCGCGGTTACGGGCCCGTCAACCTTTGCGCCCTCACCGGAGAGCGGTCGGCCGATGCGTGCAACCGGGTCTTCCTCGAATGGTTTCCGCCCGGGCGAGAGCCAGTGGTCCCTTGCCGCGCCCATCGGCGCATGGCAATCGACGTCCGGACCGGCCAGCCCGCTTCTCCCGCGACTCCCGGCCAATACGTGGAGACGCGGACCTATGCCGACCTCGACCCCCGGTATGCTGCCTGGGCGGCGGCGGAAGGGATCCCGCGGCCGCCGGCCATCGATTCGTTCACGGCATCGGGACCCAATTCGTTCCCGGCTTCGGGACCCGATGCGTTCAAGACTCCGGGACCCGATGCGTTCCCGGCTTCGGGATTAGGAGGACCGGGCAAGCCGTCCTTCGCCGCTGGGAAGAAGATCAGACCGGCCATCGGGCCGGAGATCCCTCTTTCCACTCCTGGATCGGGGTCCAGGACAGGCCCTTCGGCTTCGCTCAGGACAGGCATGCAGGAGGCCCGGGGGTCCGCCGCGCGGGAGGTGCGCCTGAGCGTGGTGGCGCCCGAAAACGGCGCCCGGCTGCTGCACGATCCCGAGATGCCGCCGAACCTGGCGTCCCTGGCGCTGGAGGCGGTTGTCGACCCGCCCGTGGAGCAGGTGGTCTGGTACGTGGACGGTGAGCCGTTCAAAGTGGTGGACTATCCGTATGCGACCCGTTGGCCCCTGAAACCGGGCGAGCACAGCTTCCAGGTCCGGCTTCCCTCCGCGGAGACCAGCTCGCGTCCAGTCACGGTCAAGGTGCGGTGATATCCGCATCGTTCAAGGACGCGGAGAGCGCAGAGACCACCCGCTTTCCCTCTTCTCTGCGGCCTCTGCGCTCTCCGCGGTAAATGGGTACTTTATTGCGTGGAGTTATACCAAGCCATCCTTTCCTCTCTCCTCCCCGATCTCCTTGCAATCTCTAAAGCCATCAAGTATAGTAACATTAGTTACGAAGGGAAAAGTTGTTAGCGCGAATAAGCGTTGGGATGACCAACGGCAATGTAGGGGCGGGATAAATCCCGCCCGTCCCCATCCCAACGGTTTTTCGCGCCTATGAAAAGTTTGCCTTAAAGTAAGGCCCCATCCATCTTGGGCGGTTGATTGCGAGTAAAGGCCATACGGTGAGCAAGGCAGGGGATAAACTGGTTTGCAGCAATAAAAGGGCTCGGGCCGAGTACGAGATCCTGGAGACCTACGAGGCGGGGATCGCCTTACTGGGGACGGAGGTCAAGTCCCTGCGGGATGGAAGGGGCAACCTGCAAGATAGTTACGCCAAAGTGGAAGGAGGAGAGGTCAACCTGCTTAACTTCCACATCGGCCCTTTTGCCCACGCCCACCAGTTTAATCATGAGCCCTTGAGGAAGAAGAAGCTGCTGCTCCACAAGAGCGAGATCAAGCGACTCATCGGAAAGACTACGGAAAAAGGCCTGACCCTGATCCCATTGAAGGTCTATTTTACCCATGGGGTGGCCAAGGTGGAGTTGGGGCTGGCCAAAGGGAAGAAGCTCTACGACAGGCGGGAGGATATGCGACGGGAGGAGAGCCGCAAGGAACTGGAAAGGGTCTTGCACCAGCGTATGAAGCGGGAATCTTATTAGCTCATGGCTCATAGCTCAAAGCTCATGGTTGATTCCTGGGTACAAACCCCTTTGCACTCGTGAAGAACGATTGGAACAGCATTATGTGGAGTTGTATTAAGAGCGTTGAGCGATGAGCCGCGAGCTATGAGCTATTTATGTTGCAGCACACGCATCAAGAGCTTGACTGGGCAGGAAATACCCTGGCGGACACTCAAAAAGGGCTGCGGTCCTTGAAGGTCTCTCTGGTGGTCCTGTTGGCCACGGGCCTATTGCAGGCCCTGGTGGTCGCCCTGAGTGGTAGCGCCGCTCTGTTGGCCGATACCATCCATAACCTGGCCGATGCCTTTACCGCTCTGCCGCTGTGGCTTGCCTTCGGGTTAAGCCGGCGCCAGGTTAACCGGAGGTTCACGTACGGGTACGATCGGGCCGAAGACATTGCCGGCGTGATCATCTTGATCGTGATCGTCCTCAGCGCGGTGGTCGCAGGTTACGAGTCTTGCCTCAAGCTGATTCGATCCGAGGCCCCCGATCACCTGGGGTGGGCCATGGGAGCGGCCGGGGTGGGTTTCTTGGGAAACGAGGCGGTGGCCCAGTACCGCATGCGGGTGGGCCGGGAGATTGGCAGCGCCGCCCTGGTGGCGGATGGAGAGCATGCACGGATCGATGGGTTGACCTCCCTGGCCGCTTTGGCGGGACTGGGGGGGGTGGGTCTGGGCTACCCGTTGGCCGACCCGATCGCCGGCCTGACCATTACCGTGGCCATCCTTTTCATTGTCTTGGAGGTCGGGAAGGAGATCCTGTCTCGTTTGATGGATGCCATTGAGCCTCAGACGATCGAGAAGATCAAGCAGGTAGCCCTGGAGATCCCGGGCGTCCAACGGGTCGATGATATCCGGGCCCGCTGGGTGGGCCATCACGTTTTGGTCGAGCTTCACATCAGTGTGGATGGCCACCTATCGGTGATCGCGGGTCACAATCTGTCCGAGGAGGTACGTCACGAGCTGCTCCATCATATCCCGAGTCTGAATCAGGCCATCGTGCACGTGGATCCGATCGAAAAGGCCGGGGAATCGTATCATGCCCTCACGGCTCACCATTTCGAGGGGCAGTATTCTTCACAAGGAAAATAAGAATGAAAGGAAGCCAACTGAGGTCGGAGTTCTTGCGATATTTCGAGGAGAGGGGCCATACCGTGCTTCCCAGCTCCTCGCTGGTTCCGAAGGATGATCCCTCGCTGCTCTTCACCAACGCGGGGATGGTCCAATTTAAGGACATGTTCCTGGGCAAGGTGAAGCTGGACTTCCAGCGGGCGGCCTCGTCTCAGAAGTGCATGCGAGTGAGCGGCAAGCACAACGACCTGGAGACGGTGGGGCGCACTGCCCGCCACCATACCCTCTTCGAGATGCTGGGCAACTTCTCCTTCGGGGACTATTTCAAGGAGGGGGCGATCGCCTTCGGCTGGGAGTTCCTGACCGAGGTCCTGGGGCTTCCCAAGGATCGCCTCTGGATCACCATCTTCCAAGAGGACGAGGAGGCCTTCGAGATCTGGCACCGGAAGATCGGCATCCCCCAGGGGCGCATCTTCCGGCTCGGGGAGAAGGACAACTTTTGGGCCATGGGAGAGATCGGCCCCTGTGGGCCCTGCTCGGAGATCCACATCGACCAGGGGGAAAAGGTGGGCTGCGGCCGTCCATCCTGCGACGTGGCATGCGATTGCGATCGCTTCCTGGAGCTGTGGAATTTAGTCTTCATGCAGTACGAGCGCGACAGCTCCGGCCGGCTCCATCCTTTGCCCAAGCCCAGCGTGGATACAGGGATGGGGCTGGAGCGGATCGCGGCCGTCATGCAGGGGGTGACCAGCAACTTCGAGACCGACCTGCTGCGCCCGATCATCGAGCGGGAGGAGGAGATGGCCGGGAAGGAATACGGCCGCCATGAGGCCTGGGACATCTCCTTCCGGGTGATCGCGGACCACTTGAGGGCCCTGGCCTTCCTCATGGCGGATGGCATCCTGCCCTCCAACGAGGGGCGGGGATATGTCCTGAGGAGATTGCTCCGACGGGCGGCCCGCCATGGAAAATTGCTGGAACTGAAGGAGCCCTTCCTCTATCAGGCGGTGGAGACTGTCATCGACCTGATGAGGGAGGCTTACCCGGAGCTGGACGGGGCCCGGACATTGATCTCCCGGATCTTGCATCAGGAGGAGGAGCGCTTCTCCCTGGTCCTGGAGCAGGGGCTGCGATTGCTTGACCAGTCGATCGAGGACGCCCAGCGCAAGGGTCTCTCCGTCCTTCCGGGCTCGGAGGCCTTCAAGCTCTATGACACTTTCGGGTTTCCTCTGGATTTGGCCCAAGAGATCGCGCAGGAGCAGGGACTGGGATTGGACATGGAGGGCTTCCGGCAGGCCATGGGGCAGCAGCGGGAGATGGCCCGTCAGGCCTGGAAGGGATCGGCCGAGGAGCCCGAAAAGTCACTCTACCGGGAGATCCTCCAGGAACTGGGCGAGACGACCTTCCTGGGATACGAGACCCTGGAGGCACAGGGGCGTGTGGTGGCCCTCATCGAAGATGGCCAGCGGCGCCTCGAGGTTGGCGGCCACGGCCGTGCCGTAGAGATCCTCCTGGATCGCACCCCCTTTTACGGCGAGTCGGGAGGGCAGATCGGCGATATGGGCCGGATGGATGGCCCCCCCCTTCAGCGGTCAGGGGCCACGGATGGCGCACCAACGGACGAAGGGCCTGTCCTGAGCGGAGTCGAAGGGGTCCTGGTAAAGATCGAGGATACCCAAAGGCCTTTGCTTCAGCTCATCACCCATCGAGGCGTAATCCGGAGGGGGACGCTACGGGTGGGAATGGTGCTGCGGGCTCAGGTGGATGGAGAGCGAAGAGAGGCGATCACCCACAGTCATACGGCCACGCACTTGCTCCATGCCGCGCTGCGATACTGGATGGGAGATCACGTCAAGCAGGCCGGCTCGCTGGTGGCCCTGGATCGGCTCCGGTTCGATTTCACCCATTTTTCCTCCCTGACGCCGGAGGAATTGGAGCGGATCGAGCGCACCGTCAACGAGAAGGCCCTGGAGAACCTGCCGGTTTCGACCACGGTGATGCCTATCGACCAGGCCCTGGAGCTAGGGGCCATGGCCCTCTTCGGCGAGAAGTACGAGTCGCTGGTGCGGGCGGTCCGGATCGAGGATTTTAGCCTGGAGCTGTGCGGAGGGACACACGCCTCTCATACGGGAAAGATCGGGCTTTTCAAGATCATCTCCGAGGGAGCGATCGCTGCCGGTGTCCGGCGGATCGAGGCCTTAACCGGCATGGAGGCCTATCGCTACGTTTGTCAGGAAGAGGCAGTCCTGCGGGAGATCCGGGGGCTGCTCAAGGTGAGGCCCTTCCAGGAGGCCGAGCGGGTCCGAAAGTTGTGGGAACAAGTCCGGGAGCAGGAGAGAGAATCGGCCCGGCTCAAGGATCGATTGATCAGCCTCCAGATCAAGGGCATCCCGGCAGAATCCGGTGAAGGGCGAGAAGGCGCACCCGCCGGTGCCAATTTAGCCGGCGGGGAATCGGGCGCCGAGCAAACCGGGGCGATCCGGACGGTAAAGGGGGTGAGTGTCCTGGCGGTTCAGTTGGATCACTTGGACATCAATGCCCTGAGGTCTTTCGTAGACTCTGCCAAGGCCCGCCTGAAGTCCGGGGTGGTGGTGGCGGGGACCATCACGGACGGCAAAGTGGCCCTGGTTACCGGGGTAACCCCCGACTTGACGGATAAGCTGCACGCGGGAGAGCTGGTCAAGTCGGTTGCCGGAATCGTCGGCGGCAGCGGCGGCGGTCGGGCGGATATGGCCCAGGCCGGGGGCAAGGAGGTGGATCGCCTGAAGGAGGCCCTGGAGAAGGTCTACGAGCTGGTGGAGGAGAAGCTCGTAGCTCACAGCTCGTAGTGGAAGGGTCTATTTTCAAACCTGTGGCGATCTTTTGGATCGATAAGTCCAAGGTAAGGAATTTCCATTTTGAGATTGCTTCGTCGCTACCGCTCCTCGCAATGACAAGGTTGGCCTTCCATGTCATTGCGAGGAGCGGTAGCGACGAAGCAATCTAAGTCCTTAATTTACCAGGTCACTGTAAGATGAGGAGCCATGGAAGTTACGGTGAGAAGGGGATTGGGACTACGCTTTTGAGCTATAGGCTACGAGCTATGAGCTAATAAGGAGATGGACATGGAAAAGGTTCGGCTTACCGCCTTAAGCCATGGGGCCGGCTGAGCCTGCAAGCTCAGTCCGAATGACCTGGCGCAGGTCCTGCGCCAGCTACCCGTGGTGAGCGATCCCAACCTTTTGATGGGATTCGATACATCGGATGACGTGGCGGTCTACCGGATCAGCGATGAGCTGGCGCTGGTCATGACGGTGGACTATTTTACTCCCGTGGTGGATGATCCCTATAGCTTCGGGGCCATTGCGGCGGCCAATTCCCTGAGCGATGTCTACGCCAAGGGGGTCAAACCCTTGGTGGCCTTGAACCTGGTCGGTTTCCCCATGCGGACGTTATCCCTGGATACCCTGGCCGAGATTTTGAAAGGGGGGGCCGCCAAGGCCGGGGAGGCCGGCATCTCCATCGTGGGCGGCCACTCGATCGATGACCCGGAGCCGAAGTACGGCCTGGTGGTGATTGGGCTGGCCCGGCCCGGAGAGGTCATCTCCAATGCTGCCGCCCGGGTGGGGGACGTCCTGATCCTGACCAAACCCTTGGGGATCGGAATCATTACCACCGGGATCAAGCGGGATCGGGTGAGCCCGGAGACCATCGCGAAGGTCACGCGCCTCATGACCTTCCTGAATCGCGCCGCTTCGGAAGTCATGCGAGAGATAGGAGTCCATGCGGCTACCGATGTGACGGGCTTCGGGCTCCTGGGACATCTCCACGAGATGACCGCGGCTAGCCGCGTAGGGGCCATGGTTTACCTTTCCCAGGTCCCGGTGCTGCCCGAGGCCTGGGAACTGGTGCGCGAGAAGGTCGTTCCGGGAGGCAGTCTCTCCAACCACAAGTTTATTGATGGGTTTGTGACCTATGATCCTTCGATCTCCGAGGAGGCCCAGCTGGTCCTCTGCGATGCCCAGACCTCCGGAGGACTATTGATCAGTGCCCCCAGGGAGGGGAAGGATCGGCTTCTGGCCCGACTGAGGGAAGCTGGGGTAACCGAGGCGGCCGAGGTCGGAGAGGTGGTGGAGGACCCACAGGGAAAGATCTGGGTCTGCCCTTGACATCGTACCTCAATTCAAAGGAGGGGATATGGACAAGCCGTTCCTTCTAGCGATCACTCACTCCACCGATGATGTGGTCCGGGCCAGCTCGGCGCTGGCCTTGGCTAATGCGATGCTCGCCCAGGGCTCCGAAATCATCATCTTCTTGCTCAACGAAGGGGTCCTGTTGGGCCAAAAGAGGGCGATTGAAGGGCTTCATGTCCCGCCCTTCCCCCCGGTCAAAGAGATGGTCCATAAGCTCGCCGAGGCGCGGGTCAAGGTCTACCTCTGAGGCAACTGCGCCGCCATCTTCAAGGCCGACCAAACGGACTTGATCGATGGGGCGGAGGTGGCCGGGGTAGCCACCTTGGCAAGCCTGATGGCTGAGACGACAACGATCACTTTATAAAGAGGTTTTAGGTTTTAGGTTTTAGGTTTTAGGTTTTAGGTTTTAACACCTAACACCTAACACCTAAAACTTAAAACTTTTTCCGGCAGGAGAATAGGCTTTGCTTTTAGAGGAGTCCAAAAAGCCAGCGCCGATCAAGTCCTTCATCGAAGGGATAGACCTGAGTCGACGCGCGGAAGCTTCCCTTCTTAAGGGACTGGAGGAGTCCAAAAGGGAAATCGAGGGGCTGCTGGCGGAAAAAGAGAACCTGGAGGCGATTCTCGACAGCGTAACCGATGGGATCCTCGCCCACGATCTGGAGATGACCATCACCAATTTCAACAAGGCTGCCGAGGGGATTACGGGTTTCTCCCAGGAGGAGGCCATCGGGAAGAAATGTACGGACCTCTTTCAGGTGAAACTCTGCGGGGAGGAGTGCGCCCTCTGTCAGTCGTTGGATAATAAGATGGGGCTCAGAGATCGCGAGGTCGCGATCCGGCGGAGGGACGGGGAGTCCAGGTTGGTGCTGCTCAGCACCGCGGTCCTGCGGGACAAAGAGCGACGAATCCGAGGGGCAATCGCTGTCCTCCGAGACATCACCGAGATCTCCTCCCTCCGGCAGGAGCTAAAAGGCCGATATGGCTTCGGCAACCTCGTCGGCAAGAACCACCGGATGCAGGAGGTCTATGAGCTGATCGAGGCCGTAGCGGACAGCGATGCCACGGTGCTCATCGAGGGAGAGACAGGCACCGGCAAGGAGCTGGTTGCTCGCGCCACCCACTATCACAGCCCGCGGGCTGAGGGCCCATTTATCAAGGTCGATTGCTCTGCCCTTTCCGAAAACCTTCTGGAGAGCGAGCTGTTCGGCCATGTGAAGGGGGCCTTTACGGGCGCCATCAAGGACAAGGTCGGCCGCTTCGAGTTGGCCCACGGGGGATCGATCTTCCTGGACGAGATCGGAGAGATCAGCCCGGTCATCCAGCTGAAGTTGCTCCGAGTCCTGCAGGATCGAGAGATCGAACGGGTGGGAGAGACCCGGGTGCGCAAAATAGATGTCCGGGTCATTGCCGCCACCAACCAGGACCTCCGGGAGTTGATGCTCCAGGGCAAGTTTCGGGAGGATCTGTACTATCGGCTCAACGTGGTCCCCATCTCTCTTCCCCCACTGCGGGAGAGAAGGGAAGATATCCCCCTGCTGGCGGAACATTTTATCGAACGGTTCAACCGGGAGGCCAAGAACAAAATCTACGGGATCTCCCAGGAGGCTTTGGGCCGGTTATTGGACTATGATTGGCGGGGGAACATCCGGGAGTTGCAGAACGCGATCGAGCATGCCTTCGTGAAGTGCCGCGGCAGGACCATCCAGCCCGAGCACCTCCCCTTGACCCTATTGCAGGACAAGAAGGGGGACGATTGCCCGGGCCGCCGAAGGCCGGTGACCGCCGCACCCGCAGCTCCGGAATCCAAGGGGATCCTGGAGGCCTTGAAGGAGACAGGGTGGAACCGCTCCAGGGCAGCCAGATTACTGGGGATCGATCGGACTACCCTCTGGCGCAAGATGAAGGAGTACCAGATCAAGGGACCGTGAGCGGTAAGCGCCCATAAACCCGTGCCGCCTTTTTCGCCGTCGACCGCAGAAAGAGGGGGGAAAGCTTCGTTTTCCATGAGAGGGAGATTGCCATGTTCCGTCTCCGTATTCACGCCGTCGGCTCATTCGGCGTGCTGATCTTGCTGTCCTGCATGGCGATGGCCCAGGAAGCCAAGAAGGCATCGCCAGCCGATGGTCACGATATCCACATCGTGGCCCCGCATGTGGTAGACGGCGTCGTGATGGGGCCGTTTCATCATTATTGTAAACCCGTCTCGGACGATGTCATGGAGTGTCTGCTCTACGAGTCCACCGATCCCAAGGCGTTGCTGGTTGGCGTGGAGTACTTCATCGCCAAATCCCTGACCCGGCCGAACGTGCGGCTGGACATCTGGAACAAGTACTATCACGACCACGCCATGGAGATCGCCACAGGCCGGGTGAAAATCTTGGATGTGCCCGAGGAGAAGGCCAAGGCCCTGGCTGAGGCGGCTGCCAAGACCGACGGGATCATCTTCGACCTCTGGCGGCCGCGCGGTGCCAATCCGCCCAACGGCGAGGTGGGACATCCCCAGTCCGTCGGCCATAAGCACCGGACGGAAGGACCCGGTCCTGTTGCACCCTAAACCGACATGGCCAACCCAAGTTGGCCGCCCCCGCGAATGAAAATGGGCCTCCAAGAGCCCTGGGCATTTTCACGGTAAAAGTTTACAATAACAGGGAGCACGGCAGGAAGCCTCTTAATTTCTTGCAGAAGCTCCTCTTCGTAATGTTTTACTTCCATCATTAGCCCTCCTCCTGCGCCTGCATCCGAGGCTGTTGGGATTAACAGCTACTCTCTTTGATCTTCAAAATTCCGAAATCGGACATTTCGAGGCGAGCTCTCGGAACACTGTTGCAACACCTCGCAACATGGTTGTTGCATCCAGGGTTTTTTGCAACACTCTAGCACTTTCCCTCTTCCTTTGGGGCCGGCGAGGGGAGGGGAGGAGCTCCCCGTTAACCATTGCTCCAGGCCCCGGAAGAGAAATATTCTTAGGGTTTTCATTTTTCTAGCCCACCTGGCACCAGGATTGCTTTCCTTTACAGGAAAACCTTCCGGAAGGGGTTTCCCACACCTGGATTTTCGGAGCAATGGCTTACCATTCGTGACAACTTAAGGTTTGGTCCTGGGAGCGCGGCCATCTTGGCCCAGGGGTTAAGTTGACACGAATGAATGGCTTACTGCCCTACTGCTCGCGAGAGGAGGCAGGCGTGTTTGAAAAGAGAAAAGCGCAGGGGATGGCCTTGATCCTCATCTCTGCTCTCCTGCTGATTGGCTGGGGAGGGCTGGATTGGGCCGCCTCAGAGATGGGGGGGTGGCCCGAGGGGTCGATCAATCCCCTGCACCATCCAAGCCAGGAGGCCGTCCAGGAGCTCATCCAGCGGACCGGGCTAAAGGAGATCAACCTGGATAGGGCCAGGGAACTACTGGTCGAGAGGTACCGGGAGGAGGGGCAGGTCCTGTATCAGCTTAACTGCCGACCCTGCCACGGAGTCGGTGGCAAAGGGGATGGTCCCATGTCCCAAGCGTTTCGACCGGGGCCGGTGGACCTCACCGCTCCGGAAACCCTGGCCCGGATAAAGGAGCCAACCGTCTTCGAGCGCTTGGCCGGGGGGGCGATGGGAGCCTCCACGGGGGTGTCTCCCTCGGATGCCGTCTTGCATGTCTGGGAGAAAGAGCTGGGGAAGGAGGGGATCTGGAAGGTCCTTCTGGCCCTGGAGGAGCTGGCCCACCCCGGGGCTTCCAAAGAGGGCCAAGGAGGGGAGGGGAAGGTTCCGGCAACCCGGGAGGCTCGCGCAGCCGGCAAGGATGTGTATGCGAAGCGGTGCAGGTTTTGCCATGGCCCCGAGGGGAAGGGAGATGGCCCTGTGGCCGATTACCTGAACCCCCGGCCCCGAGACTTCACGCGAGGCCTCTTTAAGTTCCGTACCACCGGTTCCGGCGAGCTCCCCACCGATGAGGACCTCTTTCAGACGATCAGCCAGGGGGTTTCGGGAACCAGTATGCCTGCATGGAAAGGGCTTTTGACGGAACGGGAGCGCTGGGAGGTGATCCAATACCTCAAATCCTTCGCCCTGGCCTTCTCCGACCCCGACTCCGATCCCTATCAGGCGGTCGTTCCCATGAGCCATCCCATCCCGTCCACCCCCGATAGCCTTGCCAAGGGGAAGGAGATCTTCCAGATGATGGAGTGCTGGCAGTGCCATGGGAAGGGAGGAAAGGGCAATGGGGCCAATGCCGCCACCCTGAAGGACGAATGGGAGTTTCCCATCCTGCCGGCCAACCTCACCAAGGGCTGGCAGTACAAGGGGGGACACAATGCCCAGGAGATCTATCTGCGCTTCACCACCGGCCTCAATGGCACGCCTATGCCCTCCTACGCGGACTCCCTCACCGTGGAGGAACGCTGGCATTTGGTCAACTATGTCACCTCCCTGATCCGGCCGGAAAGGGGAGAGGAAAGGGTCTTGCGGCCGAAGCGGGTGGAAGGTTCCCTCCCGTTGGATCCCAACGACCCCCGCTGGCAGCAGGCCCCGGCGCTGAACATCCCTTTGGGGGGGCAGGCCTTCGTCAGGCCTCGCTGGCAGAATCCTTCGGTGGACCAGGTAGAGATGCGGGCCCTGGATAACGGCCAGGAGATCGGCTTCCGGTTGGAATGGGATGACCGCTTTAAGGACGTCTTGCCCGCGGAGGGGGAAGGGAAGGAGGACGGCCTGCTTGATGGGACATATGCCCGCCCATTGGCCTCCAAAGGCAAGAAGCCCAAGGCCCTTCATGATGCAGTTGCCCTACAGTTCCCGGTAATGGTCGGCCGGGGCAAAGAACGGCCCCCCTTCTTCCGGGGCGATCCGCGTCGGCCGGTCAACCTTTGGATCTGGAGGGCCGACCGGCAGGAGGATCTCCAGCGAGGCCTTTCCATCGAGGAGGTCAACCAGGCCGGTCCCGACTCACCGCTCTCCCCTCAGCCTCCGGCGAGCCAAAGCGTACGAGGGAAGGGAGTCTGGGAGGATGGGACCTGGAAGGTGGTCTTGCTCCGATCCCACAAGACGGGGGAGTCCGACCTGGATGTACAGTTTGAGCCGGGAGGGACGATCCCCCTGGCCCTCAACGTATGGGATGGCTCAAATGGGGAGGCGGGGCTGATGATGTCCATCTCGTCCTGGGCTGAAATCAAGTTAGGGATTAGGGATTAGGGGTTAGGGGTTAGGGGTTAGGGGTTAGGGGTTAGGGGTTAGTGAATTGGAAATTTTAAAAATTGCAGTTCCCGCACTTTGCAATTTGCACTTTCCAATTTGCAATTCTTGCAAGGCGAACAGGGAGAAAAAGATGATTCGAAGAACACGCGAAGATTCCTCCAGGGGAAAACGATTTGTTAAATCGTTGGGAAATTGGATGTTAAATTTTCAATTTTCAATTTTCAATTTTCAATTTTCAATCCTCGCGAAGCGAGGCTGTATGGGCCTTCTGGCAACCCTGGCCCTCGCGGTCGGGCTGGGGGGTATCGGCCAGGCTTACGATGAGGTCGAGGTCCCCGATGGAGGGACGATCACGGGACAGGTGAAGTATGTTGGTCCGGCCCAGACCTTAGCCCCTCTCAAGGTGACCAAGGACCCGGACCTTTGCGGAAAGGAGGCCCCCTCCGAGACCCTGCTCATCTCGGCCAACGGGGAGGTCCGGTATGCCGTGGTTTTCCTGGAGGGGATCTCCCAGGGCAAGAAGATCGACCGGACGAAGGAGACCTGGCTGACCCAGGAGAAATGCCACTTCGGTCCCCATGTCTTCACGATGGTGAAGGGGACCGACCTGTCGGTGAAGAACGCCGACCCCTTCTTGCACAACGCCAACATGGCGGTGAACGGGATCCAGATGTTCAACTTCGGCCAGCCCAAGAAGGACCAGGTGATCATCAAGCGGGTGCGGAAGACGGGCCTGGTCGAGGTGACCTGCGATTCCCACCCCCATATGGAGGGACATTTTATGGTCTTCGATCACCCCTACCATGCGGTCACGGGACCGGAGGGCACATTCACCCTCGACCAGATCCCCCCGGGGAAATATACCGTGAAGCTGTGGCACGAGAGCTGGAAGGTGAAGGGACAGGATGAGGATGGGAGGCCGATTTACGAGCAGTCGGTCGTCCTCAACCAGGAGATAGAAGTACCCACCAAGGGCATGGTCCGGGTGAACTTTGAACTGAAGTAAACCGTCATGGCCAAGCAAAGTTGGCCGCCCCCGAGAATGAAAATGGACTCCGGAAAGGCTCGGGCATTTTCACGGTAAGAACGGTAAGAAAGGAGGCTGTCCAGATGAAGAAACCAACATTCATTCTCGTGGCCATGGCCTTTATCTTGGCCCTGGCTACAGCCCCTGCCCGTGCAGTAACGATCGGCCTGCCCATCAAAGAGGTCCGGACGCTGATCGATGTGAGCAGCGTGGATGTGAACGTGAAGAACGGGCTGGTCAAGGTGATTAATAAGGTCGATCCTCAGACTTCCGGGGGGACATGGGCCATCGGCCAGGCGAAAAAGCTCGGAGTCCCCCTGAGCGGCCGGACCCTCGTCTACGAGATCGATTCCGTTGAAGCCACCCAGGACATCGCAGGCGTGGATTTTCCCGTATGGGCCTTCGTCCCCCATGGCAAGCCGAAGGCCTATCCCCAGGGGCCGGTCCCCGGTCCCACCATTATTGCCGATGAAGGCGACCTGGTCCGGGTGCTCTTCAGGAACCTGAGCAAGAATAACCACACCATCCACATCCACGGACCGACGTTCCTCCGGTACGATCAGGACGGCACGATGAACGTGGCCCAGGTGCCGGTCAAGCCCGACCAGATGTTTACCTATGAGTTTGTGGCTTCTCCCGTGGGCACCCACATCTATCACTGCCACGTGAACGCCAATGAGCATATGGATATGGGGCTGTACGGCGGCATTGTCATCCATGGCAAGGGGGAGGAGAAGGTGGACCAGGACCTGCTGGTCCTGTTGGATGAGTGGGACTCCAAGTTCTCCAAGGAGGAGGGGTTTAAGCCCACCTCTGCCGAAACGAAGCAGAGCGCAGAAGTCGGTCATCCCAGGAATATCGCCCATTACAACCTGTTCACCATCAATGGGAACGCCTGGACCGACGAATACCCCAACGTGATCCTGGCCCAGGAGGGCCAGAAGATCCGGGTCCGGTTCATCAACTTCGGCAGCTGGCCCCATAATATGCACCTTCATGGCCACACGCTCCACTGGATCGCCTGGGACGGCCGGAATGTCTATCCCTACGATGGAGCGATCTCCAATAAGGATATGCGCTCGGACTCGGTCTCCATCCTGCCCGGCGAAAGGAAAGACTATATCTTTATCGCGGATCAGGAGGGAAGATGGGTATGGCATTGCCACTTCGTTCCCCATGCCACCAATGACGGGGTCTATCACGGCGGGCTGCTGATGGCCGTCGTCTATTTGGGAAAGGATGACAAAGGCAATCTCTATCCCAAAGGAATCGACCTGGATGCGTATCCCTTGGGGATGCCCACCAAGATCACGAGCGAGAACCCATCGGAGAAGGAGAAGGTCTCCCGGAAGAAGTAAGCTGTATCGGGATGCAGGGGAGAGGGGCCAGTCCGGCTGGCCCTCTCCCTGCGGGTACCGTGAAAACCGACATGGCCAAGCAGAGTTGGCCGCCCCCGGAAATGAAAATGGACTCCTGAGAGGTTCGGGCATTTACACGGTAAATCTCCGGTAACCCACACTGATAGGTCGTGATGGTCGGGAGGATAAACCGATGAAAGCAAAGTCTTTTATGGGCCGGATGGAGATCGGGGTTTCCCTTTTTCTTCTTTCCCTTGGACCCATCTATGGATCGAGGGTTCTATCCCCCGCCTATGGCACAGAGTTGCCGATCCGGGGGATTGCCCGGGGTGAGTCCAGGATCAAGGTAGGAGATAAGGCCCCTCTGTTGGTTCCCGACCTGATCAAGGCCCATGAAGGGGGGAAGGTCATCGCCTTGATGCTGGGGTATCCCAGCCACTGTCCCTGGTGTGACAGGATGGATCGGTATATCGATGAAATCATGAAAGAGACGAAAAATTTTGATGATCGCGCGGTTTTTGTTCAGAGACAGACCGAACATGCCAAGATGATTTTGCCCCATCCGGAGGGAGTTCAATTGAAAGCAGCCTACGGGGCGGAAGGACAGCCCTGGCTATTCATTATTGATAAACGAGGCATAGTGCGGTTTATCTATTTGGTCTTCGTTCCCAGCGAGATCTTTAAACAAAATATTACAGAGCTCTTAGGAGAAAGTAAAGTAACTCAGGTAAAGTAACTAGATCGTATAGGAATTTCCTTTTTTTACAGGATTTCCGGGAAGTTTTAAGTTTTAGGTTTTAAGTGTTAAGCAAGAAACCTAAAACTTAACACCTAAAACTTAAAACTTAGCTTGATACAAAGGGGGTTCTGCTCCATGATATCCATGATATCCGTTTTGTGTTTTCTGTTTTCTGCTTTTGTCCTTCTTCTCCCTTTCAGCAATGCTCTTGCCGAAACCCGCGAGATCACTCTCACTGTAACTGAAGGAGCCATCGTCCTCAATGGCACAAAATTCATGGCCTGGACCTATAACGGGACGGTCCCGGGGCCTGAGATCCGGGTCAGGGAAGGGGATACGGTGAAGATTCGTTTGAGGAATCAAAGCGGGGCCAAACATGGGCTTTTTTTTCACGGACTCCATTTGCCTCCCCGGGTTGCACTCCAGGAAGAGGTTCCCGTTGATCCCGACCATGAATATACCTACGAATTTATCGCCAGGCCGGCCGGAACCCATCTCTATCACTGCAGCTGGAATATGGCCGAGCACATCAGCCGGGGCCTCTATGGCGTCTTTATTGTGGAGGCAGCGAATGAGCAAAAATTTGATCGAGAATTCGTTTATGTGCTGAGCGACTGGAATAGCAAGGATCTAAAAGGGGAGGGGCACCATGAAACGGGCCACCCACAAACCATGATGGACAACGATATCACGACCATTAACGACAAGGCGGTCGCCGGGGATCATCCGATCATCATGGATGTCAAAGAGGGTCAAAGGGTCAAGATCCGACTCGCCAACATCGGTCATCTCCCCCATACGGTGAGGTTCTCGGAAGGTTTCACCCTCACCCATGAGGATGGCTATCCAATTTCCGAGCCCCGGAAAGAATCCTCGATCACCCTTTATCCCGGCAAGAGACATGATATCGCCATAACCCCCGATCGACCGGGGAAATTCCCATTTTATCACAGCGTGACTTTTCCCCCATCGTTTACAGAACGCGAGTCCCATCAAGAGGGGTACGATAAGCAGAACCATGAGGGTACGCAAAAGGTGAAGGCCGGGCTGGTGCCCGGCGATCCAGGGAAAGCTGAAAATGGAAATTCCTATGCGATTCAATTAACGAAAGAGGAGGTAATCTTTGTTCTGGATGTGAAGATGGATCATCTCAGTAAAATAGAGCCAGGGGAGAAAAGACCATGAAACAAATTTTCACTCCAATCATTTTTTCTCTGTGCCTTTGGGCCGGGATGGTTTTTCCCGCTACTGCCTATGCAGGCTTAAGAGGGATGCCTGAGGGGAAGCCCCGGGTGGAGGTAGGGAGCAAAGCCCCCTTAGATACGGAGGATCTCCGAAAGGCTCATGAGGAAGGAAAAGTAATTCTCCTGATGTTCGGAAATCCAGACCACTGCATCTACTGCGAGAAGGTATGGTCAAATATTCATGACCTCTGGCCTCACTATGAGAAGGATATGGCCGCTATTCTGAAGATCCATCGGGCCGCCAAATTTTGGGGGCCGGAAAGCGAGGCGGTCGCTTTAGGCCAGCGCTATGGCGTCATCGGAGAGCCCTGGCTCTTCGTCATCGATCCGAAGGGAATCGTGACCCATATCTTCATCGGTTTTACCGGAAGAGAGCAGATCGAGACCGAGTTAAAGAAGGCGTTAAGGCCGGCGGATGTCAAATTTGAGATCAAGTAAAAATTACCCATCCCCCCCTTCTCCCTTACCCCTTCTCCAGGTCAGGGTTGCTCTTCCATTGGCTTCTCCAGCCCGCGTTTGATCTCTTGCAGGAACTCGGCCGCCTGGGCCCCATCGACCACCCGATGGTCGGCCGAGAGCCCCAGCCACATCATGGTCCGGACCGCGATTTCTCCATCGACCACCTGGGGCCGCTGGGCCATCCGGCCCACGGAGAGGATGGCGCTCTGGGGCGGGTTGATGATGGCGGTAAAATAATCCACCTCGTACATCCCCAGGTTGGAGAGGGTAAAGGTGCCTCCCTGGAGGTCATCGGGCGTGAGCCGCTTGTTCTGGGCCCGCTGGACCAGGTCGGCCCGCTCCCGGACGATCGCCTCCAGGGACTTCCGATGGACCCCCCGGATCACCGGCACGATCAGCCCCCCCTCTACCGCCACGGCCAGGCCGATGTGGATCTCCTCGGGGATCCGGATGACCTCCCCTTCCAGCGTCGCATTGAACAGCGGGAAGCGCTGGATGGAGTGGGCTACGGCCTGAATGAGCAGGTCATTGTAAGAAAGTCGTTGTCCTGTCTCCGCCTCGATCCGGGGGAGCAGGCGGGCCCGCGAGGCCTGGAGCTCGGTCGCATCGATCTCCGAGAAGAGGTAGATGTGGGGCGTCTGGGAGGAGCTGGCCGTGAGCCGCTGGGCGATAATCTTTCGCATCCGGCTTAAAGGGATGGAGCTCCCCAGGGTGGGCTCCCGAGCTGCCCCGGGGAATGGAGCGGCAGGGCTGGCTTCCAGTGCGGCGAGGACGTCCTCCCGGGTAATCCGGCCTCCTGGACCCGTGCCCACCACCCGGGAGAGGTCCACCCCTTTCTCCTCGGCCAGCTTGCGGGCTGCCGGGGAGGCCTTCATCCGCTCGGCCCCGATGGGCCGGGAACTGGAGGTCATGGCGCTGGCGGAGGAGGTGGCGGGAAGACGCAGGGAGTCGGCCACGGGCGGGAACGCAGACAGCTCCGAGGCCAACAGCTCCTCGTTCAGGGCCTCGCCTTCGGCCAGGATCACCGCCAGCAGCCTTCCCACCGGCAGGGCCTCCTCCGAAGCCACCGCATAAATCCGGGCCAGGGTCCCCGAGGCCGGGGCCTCGACTTCGTACTCGATCTTATCCGACTCGATCCGCAGGACGATCTGCCCTTTCTCCACCCTGGAGGTTTCCTGGACCAACCATTCCACCACCCTGCCATCGGTCATCGTCATGCCCAATTTGGGCATTATAATTCTATTCATTTAAACGATCTCCCGAACTGCCCGCAGGACCTGCAGTTCGTTGGGGATGTAATGCCGCTCCAGGACCGGGCTGAACGGGACGGGGACATCCGGGGCTGCCACCCGTTTGATGGGGGCATCCAGGCAATCGAAGGCCTCATCGGCGATCAAGGCGGCCACCTCGCCTCCAAATCCCCCCGTGAGGCAGGCCTCGTGAACGATGACCACC
Source organism: Nitrospinota bacterium (assembly GCA_016176845.1). Lineage (GTDB taxonomy): Bacteria > 2-12-FULL-45-22 > 2-12-FULL-45-22 > 2-12-FULL-45-22 > JACOWJ01 > JACOWJ01. The sequence goes on along the minus strand of JACOWJ010000018.1, from coordinate 7,762 downwards.
TTGCCCGTCTTCTCCACCGAGGCAAAAAGGGTCGGTTTGTCCAGAGGAGTGAGAGTGCGCAGGTCGATCACCTCCGCCTCGATCCCTTCCTGAGCCAGGGATTGGGCCGCCGAGACGCACACATCCACCATGCGGGACCAGGAGATCAACGTCACGTGCTGCCCCGGCCTCTTGACCTCGGCGGATCCCAGGGGAATCGTAAAGGCTCCTTCCGGCACGGAGCCCTTCTTCCCGTAAAGCAGCTTATGCTCGAGGAAGATCACCGGGTTGTCATCGGCGATCGCAGAGCGCAGCAGCCCCTTGGCATCATAAGGAGTAGAGGGCATGACCACCTTGAGGCCGGGAGTATGGACAAACCAGGCCTCCAGGCTTTGGGAATGTTGGGCCGCCGCACTGACGCCGGCCCCGCAGCAGGCCCGGATCACCATGGGCAAGCGGGCCTTCCCCCCGAACATATAACGCATCTTGGCCGCCTGGTTGACGATCTGGTCGACGCAGACCCCCATGAAGTCCATGAACATCATCTCGATCACCGGCCGCATTCCCGTCGCTGCCGCCCCGATGGCGCACCCGACGATGGCGGCCTCGGTGATCGGGGTATCCCGGACCCGCTCCTCGCCGAACTCCTCCAGCAGGCCTTTGGTCACGCCAAAGACTCCCCCGAAGGCACCCACGTCCTCCCCGGCCACAAAGATGGTGGGGTCCCGCTTCATCTCCTCCCGGAGGACCTCGTTCAAGGCCTCGGCATAGCTGATCTCACGCATCGGCTTCCCCCCTTCAAGTTAGGGATTAGGAATTAGGGGCTAGGGGCTAGTAAAAAGAGCTTTCACTAGTCCCTAGTTCCTCGTTCCTAGCCCCTCAAAAATGGAAGTTCCTAGTCGATCAAGTTAGGGATTATCCATCTGGCTCCAGAGACTGGCCTGGTGCTCTTGTGCTTTTACTAACCCCTAATCCCTAGTCCCTAGTCCCTAGTCCCTCAAAAAGCGTACACATCCTCCATCATCTCTGCCGGATCAGGCAGAGGGCTTTCCTCCGCGTAGCGGATCGCTTCATCGATCTGCGCGCGGATCTGCCGATCCAACTCGGCGTAGTCCGTCTCGGTGAGGAGCCGCATCTCCCTGAGTTTGCCCCAGAAGCGCTCCACGGGATCCCGCCTCCGCCATTCCTCCATCTCCTCCTTGGTCCGATAACTCATGGGATCCCCCTCGAAGTGGCCGCGGTGGCGATAGGTCTTGCATTCGAGGAGCGTTGGGCCCTCTCCGGCCCGGGCCCGACGAACCGCTTCGCGGGTTGCCTCGTAGACCGCGATCACGTCGTTGCCATCGACCGTAACCCCGGGGATGCCGTAGGCCCGGGCCCGGTCGGAGACATCCCGGATGTTCTGGTGGCGGCTCTGGGGGGTGGAGATGCCATAGAGATTGTTCTCGCAGACGAAGATTACCGGCAGTCTCCAGATGGAGGCCATGTTGATCCCCTCGTGGAAGGTGCTCTGATTGGAGGCCCCATCCCCGAAGAAGCAGACCACCACCTGGTCGGTCCCGCGCAGCCGGGCCGAGAGGCCCGCCCCCGGCGCGATCGCCAGGCCCCCGCCCACGATCCCGTTGGCGCCCAGGATGCCGATGTCCAGGTCGGCGATGTGCATCGAGCCCCCTTTTCCCTTGCAATAACCGGCGGCGCGGCCGTAAAGCTCCGCCATCATCCGCCGGAGATCACCCCCCTTGGCGATGCAATGGCCGTGGCCCCGGTGGGTGCTGGTGATGTAATCATCCCGACGAAGATTGGCGCAGACCCCTGCTGCCACGGCCTCCTGCCCTGCGTAGAGGTGGACAAAGCCCGGGACCTTCCCCGCGGCAAACAGCTCGGCCAACTTCAGCTCGAAGTTCCGGATGGTCAGCATGGTCTTGAGCAACCCTACCCGTTGTTCCCGATCGAGCTCCATCGAAAGTCCTCCCTGGGGTGCGGCAAGCGGCAGGGGGAAAGCAGAGAGCCATGGGCTCTCCCTTGCCATTGCATGGTCGCTCGCCTTGAACAGAGTTGAGCACATCATAGCTTACGCCGGAAAAATTTCTGTGAGCAACCCCATGAACTGTCTATCCGGAAACTCTCCTTTCTCCTTTGTTTTAGGTCAAGGAAGGCCTTTTGGAAGGTTTACGGATAGGCTCTAAAAAGCTGAAAGGATTATAACAGGACAGGGAAATAAGGACAAGGGGATTTCCACGGCCAGAGGGTTTGGAAAGGTGAGCTTCTCACAATCAGGTCACCTTGAACGAATCTCGAGAAAAAGGGCCTTCCAATAATTCGATGTTTCTTAACGAGGACAGGAGTATGGAGTGGGTAAAATACGCAAACCATTTGCTTCCATGAATATCCTGATCCTCTTTGGATGGGTTCGGATATCCAATTTTTAGGCCTTTTAGAGGGGATCTCGACGGTTTCAGAAAGCTGCCCTACTCCTAAAAAGGGGAAGCAAATTTTCGGCAAAGTTATCGAAAGCTTACGCCCTTTCGGCGGGGAAAAGTTTCGATGGGGTAGTCAGAAAGAGAGCAGATAAAAAAAATTAGAAAAAAATCGTATGATGTAAAAATATTTTTGTTGAAATTTCTGTCTTATCTATGCTAATATGCTCAATAAGGTAAAAGTTTTTCGGGAGGGGAACATTGGAAGGGGTTGTGATCACGCGAGTGCGTAAAGTGTTTTCCTTCTAATCCATCGGCCTTGCCATAAGAGCAAGCAAAGAGGAGATGTAACAATGGCCAAAACGTTGGTAGAAATGGCTGCTGAAATTGTGGGGGCCCAGGCAACCCATGGCAAGATGAACCCCCAAGAGGTTTCCGAGGCGATCTCCACGGTCTTCAAGGCCCTAAAAAGGGCCAGGGCCGACGAAGAGGGAATAACTGGCTTTGAAGAAAGGGGAGAGGAACGCGAAGAAGAGAAAGAAGGAAGAGAAAGACGAGAGATGACTCCCAAAGGCTCCATTCAGAAGAATCGAATCACTTGTCTGGAATGCGGGCAGGCCTTTAAGCAACTGAGCCGCAGGCACCTGGAAGGCCATGGGCTCACCCCGAAAGAGTATAAGAAGAAGTATGGCTTTTCCATGAGGCAAGCCCTGGCAGCCAAAGCGATCTCCGAACAGAGGAGAAAGGTGGCCACCGAGAAGGGGCTGGGAAAGAAATTGGTCGAGGCCAGGAGAAGAAAGGCCGCCGAAAAGATCGCCGCCCAGACCGAGGCCGGCGCTTAATCCAATCGCGGTTAACCCTCAATCCTCCCTGGAGCTCGCCTTGGGGAGGATTGAGGGATCATGACCTAAAGCCAGTCCTGGCAGCGAGATGCCGGGGTCCTCTGCCTATTGCCTGGCTGATTTTTTTCGCAGGGCTCCCCGGCACCGAGCCTGTCTGCCAGGACTGGCCTCAAAAGGCGCGATCTCTTCCTTTTCCCCCAAGAAGAGCTCCTTTCGAGAATAATTATGGACCAACTATCCTCTTATTTCCCCTTTGGCTTCCTCATCTCGCGGAAGGCACGGGATCGCTATGAAGTATCCGATCTGTTGGGAGTGGCAAGGCAACAGCCTTCCCCGTCGGAGATCTACGCAGTGCGAGTATTGGCCGATCGGATCAACGAGGGACGGGCTACGCGGCCCTCCGGCAAGCCACAGATTTCCTCGGGCCAGATGATGACCATGGGGCTCATCGTGGAGGTCCTGCGCTACGTCATCGACCGATATTGCATGGAGGAACATGCGGGCTCCCTGGAAACCGGCCTGGCCGGTTTGCGTAAAGGGGACCCCTGGGGGGTCGATCGGTCTGTCGAACGGTTCGTACGGTTCTTTCCACCCCAGAAGGTAGAAGCAGGGCGCCAGTCTGAATCCGATTTTTTGGCCGGCAGCATGAAAGGCAAACCGAACCTTTTGGAGGTGGTGTCCGAGGTCATGCTGCTTTATCTGTCCACCATCAATCCTGCGTTCGAGCCGTTTCGAGAGCTATTCGACGATGCAGAATTGCGGCAACAATCCCCGTATATCGATCTGGTGGAGGGTCTGGAGGATTTTTTCAACGCCCAACCCCCGCTTCTTGCGTTGGGGCAGACACTGTTCGACGCGCTGCGGGCGCCCATGCGTGCAAGTCCTTATTCGCTGGAAGGACAACTGGATTACATCAGCCAATACTGGTCCGCATGGCTTCCGGACTCTCTGAAGAGAAGACTTCTTCTCATGAAAGATATCCTTCGAGAGGAAACCCGGGGGCGGGGTCATGTGGTCAGCTCTTCCCAGGTGCTCCGTTTTGGCCGGAGCGACGGCCTGGACGATGGGCTGGACGACCTCGAAGCGGAACGGTTCAGCCAGGACCGGGACTGGATGTCCAACGTGGTGTTGATGGCCAAATCGACCTATGTCTGGCTGGACCAGTTATCCAAAAAGTACCGGCGCGCGATCGTGCGGTTGGATGAGATCCCCGATGAGGAGCTGGACCTGCTTGCCCGGTGGGGATTTACCGGGCTGTGGCTCATCGGGCTTTGGGAGCGTTCCCCGGCCTCGCAGAGGATCAAGCAACAGATGGGCAACCCTGAGGCCGTCTCCTCGGCCTATTCCCTGTACGATTATGTCATCGCCGATGACCTGGGAGGAGAGGCGGCTTACCAGGATCTCCGGGAGCGGTCGTGGCGGCGGGGCATCCGCCTGGCGAGCGACATGGTGCCCAACCATGTGGGCATTTACTCCCGTTGGGTCATCGAGCATCCGGAATGGTTCATTCAGCGCGACGATCTCCCCTTCCCGAACTATCGGTTCAACGGGCCGGACCTCTCCGGGGACCCGCGGGTCGGCATCTTTATCGAGGACGGGTACTGGAGCCACACCGATGCGGCGGTGGTGTTTCAGCGGGTCGATCGATGGACCGGAGGCGTCAGATACCTCTACCACGGCAACGACGGCACCCACATGCCCTGGAACGACACGGCGCAGTTGAACTACCTGAGCCCGGAGGTCCGCGAGGCGGTCATCCAGACCATCCTCCAAGTCGCCCGGAAGTTTCCGATCATTCGCTTTGATGCGGCCATGACCCTCGCCAAGCGGCACTATCAGCGGTTATGGTTTCCCCGGCCCGGCGAGGGAGGGGCCATTCCCTCTCGAGCGGAGCATGGCATGACCCGGGAGCGGTTCAATGCGCACGTGCCGGAGGAGTTCTGGCGCGAGGTGGTAGACCGGGTGGCTAAGGAAGCGCCCGAGACGCTCCTGCTGGCGGAGGCCTTCTGGCTCATGGAGGGATACTTTGTGCGAACCCTCGGCATGCATCGGGTCTATAACAGCGCATTCATGAACATGCTCAAAATGGAAGAGAACGCGAATTATCGCACCACGGTGAAGAATGTCCTGGAATTCAGTCCCGAAGTTCTGAAGCGCTTCGTCAACTTTATGAACAACCCGGACGAGCGGACGGCGGTCGAACAATTCGGCAAAGGCGACAAGTACTTCGGGGTGGCCGTGATGATGGTGACCATGCCGGGGTTGCCCATGTTCGGTCATGGACAGATCGAGGGTTACACGGAGAAATACGGCATGGAATACCGGCGCGCCTATTGGGATGAGCCGGTCGATGAGGAGATGGTTCGGCGGCACGAGGCCGAGATCTTTCCCCTGATGCGCAAGCGTTATCTCTTCAGTAGTGTGGAAAACTTCGCCCTCTACGACTTTTACACTCCGGAGGGCCATGTCAACGAAGATGTCTTCGTCTATTCCAACCGTGCCGGCAATGAACGCGCAATCATCCTCTATAACAATGCCTACAACACGACGCGGGGATGGATTCGCCGATCGACGGCCATCAATGCGGGCAAGCCGGATAGTCCCTTTTTTATCCACAAGACCCTGGCCGAGGCCTTGTCATTGAAGACGGATGATCGGGATTACTGGGTATTTCGCGATCATCAAGGGGGTTTGGAGTATATTCGCCCGGCTCGACAGATCGCCGAACAGGGGCTCTATGCGGAGCTCAACGCGTATCAATATCAGGTCTTTCTCGATTTCCACCAGATTTACGATGCCGATGGCTCCTGGGGCCAACTGGCCGGGAAGCTGGGCGGCAAAGGGGTTCCCAGCATGGATGCGGCCTACCAAGAGATCCGGTTGGCAGCCATCCTGGAGCCTTTCGCATCCATGATCAACAGCGAAATGCTGCGATCCCTGGCCTGGGCCTGCGTCGAGGAGTCCGATGCCGCCGAGGCCTGGAGATACCTGGAGGGGACTGTGGATGGGCTGTTGCGCGCGGCCCAGACAAAAGGATGTCCCCCGGTTCCCCGGGAGGAGATCCTCGGGCCGATGCACGCCGGGCTGGACTTTCTGCAGCGCTTCGAGGAGGCCATCACGAACCTCCCCGAGATCGATCCCGTACGCGACCATCTCCTCTCCCGCGTTCCCCCGCAGGCCCAGGCCCTCTTCTCCTTCTGGCATATCCCCATCCTCTGGGTCATTCTGCGGCACCTGGGCAGCGTGTTTTCCGGCCGGGGCCCTGAAGGGCCGGGCGCGCGCTGGATGGAGGAGTGGCTCTTAACTCCGGTGGTCGCCCGGGCCTTCGCCAAGCTGGATCGCGACCCCTGGCAGGCGCATCTGGACGCCCGGTTGATCCAGAGTATGGTGGGCTACGCAGAAGTGCTGGCCGCAGGAACCGCCGCCGAAAAGAGCGCGCGCTTGCGGGCGATGTTAGATGACCCCGCGGTGGGGGATTACCTGCACGTCCATCGTTACGACGGCGTCCTCTGGATCAACCAGGAGCAGATGGAGTCCTTAATGTACTGGCTGCTCTTCGCTTCCGTCGCTCAGCGGATGACCGACCCGGAGCTCGATGAGAGCGCACGTAAGGCGGAAATTCTGGCGTGCTACCAAAACCTTAAAGAGATCCTGAGCGCTGCGGAGGCAGTCGGATATCAGGTGGAACGGATGCTGCTAGTGTTCGGGTAGGGAGAGGAAGATTCATCGTGACGATCGACAAAATGCTACCCGTGCGTCCAGGAGAAATCCTTTTAGAGGAGTTCCTGGTTCCCCTGGGCATCAGTCAACACAAGCTCGTGCGGGAGACGGGGATCCCGGTTACCCGGATCAATGCCATTGTACGGGGGGAGCGCGGGATCACCGCAGACACCGCCCTGCGCCTGGGGCGTTTCTTCGGTATCTCGCCGCAGACCTGGCTAAACCTCCAGAACCACTACGACCTGGAGGTTCAAAAAGAGTCCTTGGGTGATCGGCTAGAGCGTGAGGTTCGGCCACTCGCGAGCCCAGCTCCACCCCTTCGAGCAGGAAATCCATGGACGAAGTGCTGAAGATCAAAATCTGAACAACCGCATCACCACCCAAACCCGCGACGAAGGGGTGAAGGCCTTTCCATGTCTATGCCCTCCACCACAGCACCGATCCCCTTAGGGTCAAGGCCCGGCCCGAGATGATCCCATTTCCACAAAAGCAGGAAGCATTGCCCAACCACCAGGGTGCTGGAGCGTACCCGATTCCCCCGAAGGCTGACGGTTTGCCCCGGCAGGGGAAGCTTAAAAGAGAGTTGAACAAATGAGAGAACACGACTAAAAATATCCGAATTGTCCGATTTTTCGAGTATGAAAAAATATTGACAAAGAGTCTGAAAAAGAATACGCTCGATTTAGAGATCGTCGAGGGGGCTCATAACACCTTGCCCGCCCTGTTGCAAGATATGAGTGTAGATCATAGTCGTGGAAACATCTTTGTGTCCAAGCAGCGCCTGGATGGTGCGAATGTCTGTTC
>JACOWJ010000017.1 GCA_016176845.1 Nitrospinota bacterium | reverse complement strand
GGGCGATCCCAACTTGGCCTGGAACCGCTCCTTGAGGTCCATGATGAGGTCCAGGGTCGTGTTGAATATGAAGAAGTCGCTTAAGTACCTACCTATGATGGCTGCTAACCCTTCGTGGAAAGGAAATGCAAAGTCAAATTGGGGTTTGATGATGATCTTCCCCGTCCTGTGTTTTGCCACAGATATCCTATATCATACTCGCCTATCTGGCTCCGACTCCTCTCTGTTGGATGGCTATCCTGGGATATGCAGTCCTTTCTCTCCAGGGATATCTTAACTCCGTGGGCTTGAAAAAGCAAGTCCCGCGGAAGGCTTGGAGCTCGTCTGGCAGGGCTTTCGAGAGATGGCCTAAACCCAATACGGTTTAATTAAGCATGACCATAGGATCACGAAAGGCCTTGGACGGTTGAGGCCATCGCCGATGCGTTAGTTGTTTTAGCGGGAACTTGGACATCTTGGGTTTGACCACGGACCACCCACGGGTTGATGCGCTGATCACATTCTGGTAAATTATAGCGTGCAATTCGGACGAGGGGTACGTGCGTCTGTGAAAGCGGAATCGTTAAGCATCTCTAGTCCTGTCACCGAAGGCCATTCAAGGAGTCAGGAAACGACGATCACCGGAAATACCTGGTTGGCATCGGGGTTATCAATTCAGAAGGGGGGAGAATATGGACGTTTTAGAAGCAATCAGAAAAAGGAGAACTATCCGCGCCTACAAAACGTCGCCGGTAGATGATAAAACACTCGATGCGATCCTTGAGGCGGGACGCCTGGCCCCCTCCTGGGGTAATTCCCAGACATGGCGGTTTGTTGTGGTTAAAGACAGCAGCGTAATAACGCAAATTGCAGAGAACGCCGTACGCCCGGGTAACCGGGGTATGAACGCTGTGAAACAAGCCCCGATTGTCATTGCCGCCTGTGCCGAACTGAACAAGGCCGGTTACCGCGACGGCCAACCGGCTACGGATAAGGGCGGCTACTGGTACATGTTCGATAAATTCGGCGCGAGATAACTTTCTCGGAACAACTCAGGATAAAGGACCATCTATGAGATACTTGAATTACCTCCCAGAGGAGCACAGGGGCAAGAGCGACTCCAAGCTGCCCCAGCTCGTCAAGCAACTGAAGCGCGTTCTCACCAATGTTCAGAGGAAGTTTGCTCACAACACTCTGAAACTGGACGGAGAAAGACAGGAGGAACTGGCAGGGATACTGATCGATTTCGCGGTGGATATCCACAACGATATTGGCATCTGGACCGCCTACGAACGTTACAACACCGAGCTCTTCGGCTCTCCACTCCCCCTCACGGCTGATGTGCAAACGACCGGCATCAGCCGTGAGCGCCTCCGGCATCTGCTGTGGATGACCTACCCGCAGCTCGTCTCCGATCTTGTGATCTCGCCGCAGCATCAAGACATGCTCAAAGTTGCTGACGCTGCACTGGAGCTCCTCAATGAGAAAGTCTTGTCCTTACCCAAGGACTCCGGCATCAAGCAGTTCATGGCCAGCTCTAACGAGTTGGGATGGGAGGTGAAGCGCAAGCTCATCTGGCTTGGCACCCGCTCCTACATGTTCCGCCTCCTGTACCGTGCCTACATGGACAAGGAGAACGAAGGCAAGTTCGACGTTGAGCATACCGACGACTTCATCATTGAGCATACCGACGACTTCATCTGCCAAGAGACGACCTGCTGGTCAGGGCTTGGCACCATTGACATTCTGGCTGGTGTTCTCGATATCTCTGACGAGCAACGTAGGGAACTACGTAGCTGGTATCTGCGCCATAATGCCGCCTTCAAGCTGTTGTCCGTGCACGAGGATTCGGTTGATGCTCTGAACGTCATTAGCGACCAGCCCTATCACATCCGCTTCTCGGTCGAGCGCAATCCGTTCAGAAAAGGACAACTGATCTCCGGCAGCGTCACACCGTGGCGGGGTGAGTGGTACTGGTCGGGTTCTCAGAGATTATTCGGCGAAGCGACCCTGTCACTCATCGATTGGTTTAAGAAAGAGATGAAACCAAAGACCAGCATCATCTGTCGCTACTGGAAGGAGCAAGAGCAATTAGTACAGGAGAGATTTGCGGTAGATGTGAAGCGGATGCTGGAATACCATGGCAGTGACCTCATCGTCTATCCAGATGGCCTCTTATTGGCGGCAGATTTCGAAAGGGAGATGAAGGCAATCTGGGATTCCATGCCTCCAGAGAAAGTCAAAGCAGCGCTGGAGAAGCTTGGGATGAAGGAGCCACACACTGACGCGCAGTATCCGAAAGACCTGATTGAGCATAAGGATGGTCTTGCTGTCTTCATCAACCCTGATGAAGGTAAGGAAATCCTCGTAAACTACAACACTGTCACCACTGGCCTCAAGAAGAATGGTGAGGACTTGAACGAGAACGAGCTGGAGACAATTCAGGGGGTCATGAATTGCGACGCCATCAGCCCTGCCTTCGTGAGGCGATTGCTCCGTGAGCATGGCGGCGAGGAATCCATCAAGGCAACCTTCATGCTGACGAAATGCAGCCAGAGTTACTGGCTGGAATACCTGCTGCGCAGCCTCAAGGGGCACTTTTACCGCAAGCGATTCCCGCTGCTCTCCGTCATCTGATTCGATCCCCTTCATGTCGCCTCCTTATACGACTCCCAGTTCCGGGGCAGCTGGATCTCCCGGGTAAGGCGGCAGGGGGGGAAGCCCCAGGAGGGAAAATAGACGTTCTGCGGGATGGGGATGTCGCCCCCCGCCACGATCAGGGTGATATCCTCCGGGTCCTTCACTGCCGGCACGGAGCCGTGCTCTGCGGCCTGGCGCACCCAGTCGGGCCAGTCCTTTCGACCGTACACCCTGGAGAAGAGCCACGAGCGCTCCAGCGCCGGCGCGGGCACGCGTCCCTGCGCATGGAGGTAGCGGCGCACCTCCGCCTTCCCCCAGCCCTCCGCCGAAAGCTTTTGCGCCACGTACGGGGCCAGGACCACGGCCACTTTACCCCGGTGCAGCAGGGTGAATTGGGAGGCCGCACTGCCCATCACGCTGGCCACCTCCGCCAATCCCCCCGTTACGTTGATGGCCGTCTCGGCCCGCATCAAGGTCACGGTGCTCGTCTGCGGATCGTGGCCCAGCTCCACGTGCAGCGGTGGCCAGGGGCTTTGGAGCTCGTTTTCCGCCAGGCACATCGTATAACGCCCAGGCTGCCCGATCCCCGCGAAGGAGACGGCCCCCGGCCATCCGCCCCCGATATTGTTCAGGATCAGCCGCAGGGCCCGGCCGAGGGTGGCGTTGGCCTGCCAGCCGGGGCCCAGGGCGCCGAAGCCGGCGTTGATCTCCAGCTGGCGCGCGATCGGCCCATTGAGGATGAGTAGGGGAGCGACGTTCTCATCCGTGGTCTGCACCCCGCGCAGGTTGAACTGCGGGTCGACCAGTAGCTCTACCGCCGCAAGGAGGATGGGCAGGTACTCGGGGCGGCAGCCCGCCATCACCGCGTTGGCGGCGATTTTTTCCACGGTCGCCTGGCCCTTGAGGGGATCGAGCTCTCCGATCACCGCCTGCCGGGGGAGGTCGGTGAAGCGGAGCATCTCCTCCACCCGGCCCAGGGTGGGGGGAATGATCGGCAGGCCGTCGGTCCAGCCGCGCCGGTAGAAGAGCTCGTTGATCGCCGCCGGGTCCGTATCCCGGATCACCTCCACCCGTTGCCGCGGAAACCGGCCCGCCAGCGGAATTTTGCCCGCCAGCCCTTTCTCCCGCACCCGCTCCTTCAACGTGTCGTCGATCCAGGCTCCCGAGCTTTGCTGACCCGTTGGGAGCAGCACCCACAGGCTGTCCGTGTCGCGTGCGGCCATGAGGATTCCTTGTTAGCTCAAAGCTCATAGCTCAAAGCAGCCACCCACGATGAGCTTTGAGCCAGGAGCTATGAGCTTGATTGTCCCCTCCCCTGGCGGGAGGCAAGGAAGGGGAGGGGGTCATTTTCCTGTGCCTGGGTGTATCCAGGGCATGAGGAGTTGGTTAAAAACTACGAGCGATCCGCTATGAGCTATGAGCTATGACCTATACTGATCTCGCCTCCCGCAGCAAGGTATTCCAGTTAGCCGGCAGACAGATCTCCTTGCTGGTCGGGAAGCCCAGCATCCCGTTGTGCACAAAGACGTAGGCGTTGGTGCGCAACGGGTCGCCGCTCACGGTGATCTGGAAATCCTCCGGCTCGCAGACGATGGGCACCAGGCGGTTGGGGTCGGCGGACTCGCCGAACTGCCTGGGGGCCTTGCCGAAGTTCACCAGATCGTTAAGCGTGCGGCCTCCGGGGATCAGGTTCGTCCACTTTCCCAGGTACTGCTCGAACTTCCAGGCGGGAATACGCGCGTGCCGGTAGAGATAGTTCTTCACGTCCTGCTTGGAGAAGCCGGACTTGGCGATCGCCTCCGCCAGGATCGGGCTCAGGATCAACAGGGGCTTCTGCGTGCCCGTGGCCATGCCGACGGTGAAGCAGAGCTCCCACCCGATCATCCGCGCCAGCGCATCGGCCATGTAGGGCAGTAGCTCCTCCGCCTTGCTGCCGAAGACCGACGCGATGACGTTGCCGCCGGTGTAGCGGGAGATGGTGACCACATTGTCGCCCGCCTGAAAACCCCGATCGACGCTCATCGGCTCCCAGCCGATTTTGGCGAGGGCCTCCTCGTTCTCCGCCAGCACTACCCGCCAGGTGTTGCCGAAGGTGCCCTTGTCGGTCTTATGGGGCAGGAAGCCGGCCACGTTCCTCAGGTAGAGCCGCCAGAAGCGGCCGATGGCGGTGTTCGCCTGGAATCCGTCCCGCAGCGCCCCCTGCTCGTAGTTGAACCCCAGCTCCCGGATGATCGGGCCGTTGATCGTGACCAACGTCTCCGCTCCCGGCGTGTTGCCGCTATGCTCGACGCCATAAGCCGGGTCGGCCATCGCCTCGATCAAGGCCAGCAACACCGGCATGTACTCCGGCCGGCAGCCGGCCATCACGCCGTTGACGGCCACGCTCCATACGGTGGCACTGCGGTTGTCCGGCAGGAGCACTCCGATCTCCTCTTCGGGATCGCGATCGGTGAAGCGCAGGAGCTCCTCCACCTTCTCCGGGGTGGGGGGAACGATGGGCAGTCCATCGCTCCACTCATTCTCGTAAAAGAGCCGGTTCACTTCCTCGGCGGTGCCCTCGAACACGATTTCCTGGGCCCCCGGCTCGGGTTCGTCCCGGGCCTCGCCGGGATTTGCGGTCAAATTGCTGATGACCGCATCCAGCGTCACCTGAAGGATGTTGTTTCGCAGCTCCTCCGCGCTCTGCACGTCAACGTGGCCGGGAACCTTGGCCACCGGCATGTTGGGATGGCCCAAGCCGGAGGCGGTGGTTGCGGCCTGTCCCAGAAACCCTTCGCATACCAGCGATGCGGTGGGAACCCCGGCCTGCTCGACCACGGCGCTGGCCCGCAACACGGCGGGCGTGCAGCTCCCTCAGCAGGCCATCCCGGAGATCACCGCGTCCACGCCGTAGCGCTTCAGCTTGGCGGGCAGCTCGGCCAGGACCTGGCGCTCCTCGTCCCCGTGGGTGGAGCCGAAGGCATCGTAGCGGACGAACTTCACGCCAGGGAATCGCTGCTTCAATCCCTCCTCGATCAGGGGAAAGATCTCATCCCCCCGGAAGATGTGATCCCACAGCTGGCCGATGGTCTTGCCTTCCAGGGTTTCCAGCCGGTGGGCCAGCGGCCGGAGCTTGACGACCTTTTTGCCGCGGGGCCAGACTACAGCGTACAAGCCCTCTGGATGCTTCTCGTTCATCGAATGCTCCTCCCGTGTAATGCGGTTGAACGATTCCCCTTCGGGGCCCGAAACCTCAGGGCCGCGTGGCATGCTCCGCCATCCAGGTGTTGAAGCTCCCGAAGAGATTGGCGATCTCCCCCTGGGTGAACTGTTCGAAGTTGTCGCAGTGCGCGATCCGATGCGCGATCTTCCACTGGCCATTGACCTTCTTGAGTTTCGATTCGTACCACCCGGAGGCAAAGGTGTAGACCTTCCCCGGCCTCGTCAAAAAGCCCGTCAGGGTGCAGCGGTGGCTCGCCTCGTTTCCCTGGATTTCAGCCAGATGGCCCGTCATTACGTGTCGGGTCCCCGGAAGCAACTGGATGTGCGCCTGGACGAACTCGAGGAGGGCCTCGCGTCCGCGAAACTGCAACCTGGACCCCCCTCCTTCCACCTCGAAGATCCCATCCTCGGTGAAACAGTCCACCCATCCCTCGGCATCATACCCATCGACGGTGTGCGCATAACGCGCAAAGAGCTCTTGAAGGGCCAATTTTTCCATCCATTCTTGCGGATCCGCCATGACCTTCCTCCCTCCGTTATTTTTACCGCTTGTGCCAGGCCAGGAGCGACCTCTCCTCTCTCCCCCAAATTCCTCAGCGCGGAGGCGCATCCCTTTTGGGGTGATCGGGATCGTTCCAGGAATTTTTACCGTGAAAATGCCAAAGTCTATCGAAGGTTCATTGTTATGCCCGGGGGCGGTCAACCTGGCTTGGGCATGTCGGTTTCTTTTGAGCGGTTATATATCCGTTGACAGAGAAAGTCAAGGGGATTTCCCGGTTTGTGGACACGGTGGCGCTGGAGAAAAATGCACGCCGAGCCAGGGGGCAAACTCCCGCCCTTCATTTCGTGTAGACTGACAAAAATCGAATTTTGTGGCATACTCGAACCCATGGCCAAGAGACACATCTTAACCCATCAGGGAGATTTTACCGGAGGGAGCGAAATGACCGCATATTTACAGGATATCAGGGTTTTAGATTGCTCGATGATGTTAACCGGGCCTTATTGCAGCATGCTCTTGGCGGATCTGGGCGCCGAGGTGGTAAAGATCGAGCAGCCAGCTGGAGGAGACTCTGCCAGGGCGATGATCCCGGGTTATTTCGAGAGCCTGAACCGGAATAAGAAGAGCCTGACGTTGAATCTGAAATCAGCCCAAGGGAAGGAGATCTTTTCCCGGCTCGTTCGCTCGGCCGATATCCTTTTGGAGGGATTTCGGGGTGGGGTGCTCAAACGACTCGGCTTGGGTTACGATCCATTGCGGGAGATCAATCCCCGGATCATCTATTGCTCGATCGCGGGTTATGGTCAGGACAGCCCTTTGGAGAGCCGGCCCGGTCATGATATCAACTATCAAGGGGTCGCGGGGGTATTAAGCCTGAGTGGGGCCCCGGATGGCCCCCCGGATTATACGATCGGGGTAGCGGCAGCGGACCTGAATGCCAGCGTGTTTGCCCTCTCTTCGATACTGGCGGCCCTATTTTACCGAGAAAAAACCGGGAGGGGCAATTGCATTGAGGTCGCGATCGCGGATGTTGCGGTATCCTTGATGTCCAACCGGATCGGGGAATTTTTCGCCCGCGGGAAGCCCTCCAAGGAGGAGCAGATGGGGAGGGCTGCCCACGGAGTCTTCGAGACGAAAGAGGGGAAATATATTACTCTGGCCGCAGCGGAAGATCATTTCTGGAAGCGGCTGTGTCAGGCACTTGACCTGAAAGACCTGGCCCAGGACCCCAAATTCTCTTTGACCATCCATAGAGGTAAGTATCGCAAAGAGATTAACGAGCGCTTAGCAGAAACATTTAAAACCCGTGAACAAAAGGAATGGCTGGGTATATTGGAAAAGGCGGATATCCCATGTGGTACGGTAAATACCATTGAAGATCTCCTGAATGACCCATATATCCTCTCGCGACAATTGATCCTCCCCCAAGAGCATCCCTCCTTGGGGAATATCTGGCAGGTTGCTTTCCCGGTAAAATTTCTGCTGGAACAACCTCAAATAAAACATCCGGCACCATCATTGGGACAGCATAACCGGGAAATCCTTCTCTCGCTGGGTTACGGAGATGAAGATCTCGAGATGTTTAAAGGAGCGGAGGTGATATAAATTATTTTTCTCGCTTCGCTCGAAATGATCGTCGATGATTCGTCATTTCGAGCGAAGCGAGAAATCTTTTCCAGGGCTAATTGCACAGGGCGAAAAGCTTCTATAGATGATCTTTCCCCAAGCTTAGCCTATGCATCGACATAGCAGGCCAGGCCTTTGTCCAGAAGTCGCATACATTTGTTGCAGGAGATACAAGTTACCGACTCCTGTTGACCCTGCTGAATCTTGTTGACCAGGTCAGGCTCTCGGATAAAAGGCCGGCATAAGGAGATGAAGTCTGCCTTATTCTGCCGCAAGATCTCTTCCATACGGGCGGGTGTCCGCATACCTCCCACCAGGATCAGAGGGCAGTGGATCTCGGATTTGATGGCCTCGGCATACGGGAGAAAATAGGCCTCCTGCTCCGTGCTCTTGATGCCTGGAACCATACATTTCCATATCGTTAGCTCCAGCATCCCCCCGCTGATCTCGATCGCGTCCATACCGAGGTCCGATAACCGTTTGGCGGTCTCTCGGGTCTCTTCAAGGGTAAGACCCCCTTCTACAAAGTCGTCTACGTTCATCTTGATAAAAACCGGATAATCCTGGCCTACGACTCCTCGAATCCGTTGGTATACTTCGCGAACAAAGCGCTGGCGGTTCTCAAAATTGCCGCCCCACCGGTCCGTACGCCGATTGGAATAGGGGGACAGGAACTGGCTGATCAAGTAGCCATGGGCACCGTGGAGTTGAACTCCATCAAACCCGGCCTCTCCGGCCCTTCTGGCCGCTTCCGCGAAAGCCCCGATCATCTCCCAGATCTGCTCTTCCGTCATCTCTCTGGGCGTAATCCCGCTCCGTTTATAAGCGATGGGTGAGGGTGCCATGGGGGGAAAGGCTTGGGCGCTATCGGATTGCATCTGCCGGCCACAATGAAAGAGTTGCGGAGCGATCTTGGCTCCATACGCATGGACCTGGCTGACCAGCCTTTGCCATCCAGGGATCATTTCATCCCGATGCAGGCCGGGCATTTTGTAACCGGAGCGGCCACTCTCGTGCACGAAGGTCACTCCCGTGATAATCAAGCCCACGCCACCTTTGGCCAGATCCGTATAGAGCGATACCAGGGCATCGGTTACCTGCCCATCGGCAGCCGCCAGGCATTCCCCAGTAGCCGACCGTACGAAACGATTCTTCAGCTCTAAATTCCCGATCTTCCCCGAGCGAAACAGCCAGTCCATACCCGGTTCCTCCCTGATCCAATTGACATAAGAATTGGTTTTGAACCGAAAATTTCCCCTCACTCCAACAGGATGGCCCCCACCATCGTCTCCACCATCCGCTCCACCTTTGGGCGGGCGCGCAACTGCCGACCACAGCCCGGGCAGAAGGCCACCTCCCGCTCCTTCTCGGCGGCATACCGGCTTTCCACAAAGCCTTCGGTCACCGATTGGGTCAACTCCTGCCGCAGGCGGAAAACCACCTCGGTCAGTTGCGCCAGGGTGGGTTGAGGCTCATCCATCGCCTCCTCCATCTTGTCCAGCCATTGATCGAAGCGTTCGTGGAGCTTTTGTCGAAGTTCCGCTCGATTCCTGGCTTCCCGAAGGTCTTCCAACGAAATGACGGCCGCCTGTCCCACCCGGTAGTCCTCCCTAGGGTAGATGCTCTCAAAACTCGCTCTCCCCCCTGGGCCAAGCCCTCAAATTCTTTACCATAGAGAGGTGATTTTGTCATCGTAAGAATCGCGGAATGCTCCCAATAGGATTTTAAACGAATAGGATTTAAGGGCATTCCTCAAAGTATTAGGATTTCACCACCTTTCCCCCCTGTGTCAAGTGTGTTCAAGGCTCATCCTCGATGAGGGAGGGTTAGAGTGGGGGTGATCGGGCATTTTCGTGTTAAAATCTCCCTCATGGCTCCTTGATGACTTGAGCCTCCAGCAGGGAGATTTGTTCGTCCGTTAAGCGGCTGAAACGGCCCTGCGCTTTGATGTATTCCGATATGGGTTGGGGCGCGAAAGGCGTCTTGGTCGCGTGATGCTTCCCATGCTCGATCTCATACAGCCTCCACATCCCGGTCTGAATCGCCAATCTGGCGACCTCAATCGTCTTGCTCGCGGGGAAGCCCCAACCCGGGGGACAAGGGCTATGGGCATGGATGTAGGCCATCCCCTGTCGGTTCTTGACGACCTGGGCGGCTTTCAATAGCTTTCGTTGATAATCTTTCAGAAGAGCCACCGAGGCCGTTGCCACATAAGGGATGTCGTGAGCCGCCATAATCCGGCCCATGTCTTTGGGAAGCGGCGTAGGGTTGCCCTGCCCTTTGGAGGAAGCCGGGGTAGTCGCTGTGTTGGCGCCATAGGGAGTGGACCCACTCCTCTGAATCCCGGTGTTCATGTACGCTTCATTATCATAGCAGATATACAGAATGGGCTCTCCCCGGTTGGCAGCACCGGAAAGGGATTGGAGGCCGATATCCACCGTCCCGCCATCCCCGGCAAAGCCGACCACCAGCGTGTCCATCTTCCCCCGGCGATCCAATCCGGCCCGAACTCCCGTGGAGACCGAAGCCGTTCCGGCAAAGACACAAGGGAAGAAAGCGGGCACTTTGATGGGTGAGAAGTCCCCATACATGCTGATTAACCCGACATCGACACAGCAAAAAGGAAGGATCATGACATGGTCTTTGCCGATCGTTTCGACGGCTGTCCTGAAAAGGAGCGTCCCAGCACATCCGGCACAGGTCTGGAGCCCCGGATAGAGTAACTTTTCCTGGGCCTTTTTCGGGATCACGGGCTGGCTTTGAGGCACCTTCTCCAGGTCCGGCAAGACCCAATGGGTTCTGCTTCCAATTCCCTTGGGCCTGCTTTGGGTCGCTTGAAGGGCCTGTCTGGCCATATCTCTTAACATATCTTCAGAGATATCCAGGCCTCCGGTCCCCGCAATAAAGCTCATCACTTTCGGTCTTTTGTTGAAATCGTATAAGGTAGATCGCACCTCATTGTAGACGATCCCGCATCCCCCTCCGGAACCGTGGGACACGTTCCGATCCACGACGACGATCACTTCGGCCTTTGCGGCGATCCTTAAGATCTCTTCTTCTGGAAATGGCCGAAAGGTCCTCAGTTTCAAGAGACCGAGGGCTTCTCCCGAGGCCCGAAATTCCTTGACCACTTCCCGGGCCGTACTGGTGACCGATCCCAGGGTAACCAGGACCACCTGGGCATCCTCGCACCGATAATCCTCCACCAGCCCCCATTTTCTTCCAAAAATCTTTTCAAAGTCGCTCCCAGTCTCCTCGATGACCTGCCGGGCCTTCCGCATCGTCTCTTCGATGCTGTTTTCTCGGTGAATGCTCAGCTCTACCAGATACCATTCCGCCGTAGGATGATCCGGGTCGAGGATGATTTCCGGCGGGCGATAGGAAGGCAAAAATTGATCGACCTTCTTTTGCTCGGGAATGGAAACCAGTTCCGAGGAAAAGGAGAGGAAACATCCATCGACATTCACCATGACCGGGAGCAGGACCCTCGGGTCTTCAGCAATCTTATACGCTTGAATGATCGTATCCAGGGCTTCCTGATTGCTCTCGACAAAGAATTGAATAAAGCCGAAGTCTCGGATGGACATCGAATCGGAATAATCGGCCGCCAGACCGCCAAATGGAAGGGGTCGATTGGTAATCGCCATGACGACGGGGAGTCGATATTCATGAAAGAAGGTCAGGGGCTCATACATATACGCCAGCCCCAGAGAACAGGTCGCTGTGAAGGTCCGGACTCCCGCCAGCGCAGACCCCTGGCAGACAGAAGCCGCTGAATGTTCCGATTCCACATTGATGAACCGGCTATCTAATTCTCCTTTAGCAACAAACTTGGCCAGTTCTTCGATGATGGTGGTCTGGGGCGTAATCGGATAAGTCGCGATCACCTCCGTTCTGGCAAGCCTGACTCCATGAGCGACCGCCTCGTTGCCCGTGATTAACTCAACCTTAGCCATATACCCGCCCTCTCTTAATTCAATCGCATAGGAATTTCCATTTTTAGGGGCTAGGGGCTAGGGACTAGGGACTAGGGACTAGGGACTAGGGATTAGCAAAAGCTCTTCTTTCTTACTAACCCCCTAACCCCTAATCCCTAACCCTTAATTTAATCGTATAGGAATTTCCATTTTGAGATTGCTTCCTCGCTACCGCTCCTCGCAATGACACGATAAAGTCATTGCGAGCGAAGCGAAGCAATCTAAGTCCATCGTAACGGAATTTACCCTTCATCCGGTTCTCTAACCATTTCAATCGCCTGGGATTTACATTCCGCTCCACAAATGCCGCATCCTTTGCAGAACCGGTAATCGATCTCAACGCCTCCATCATCTCGAATGATCGTTCCTTCAGGGCAGTATTCTATGCAAATGCCACACTGGATACATCGATCCGAGAGGATCAGGGGTTTTTCCGTCCGCCAGCTTCCTGTTTCCTTGGCGGCAAAATTATGGGTTCTCCGTCTTATCATCTCTCAATACCTCGGTCGTATAGGAATTTCCATTTTTAGGGGCTAGGGACTAGGGGCTAGGGATTAGCAAAAGCTCTTCTTTCTTACTAGCCCCTAGCCCCTAATTTAATCGTATAGGAATTTCCTTTTTCAGCTATGAGCTATGAGTTATGAGCTATTTCAGTATTTTGATATCCGATCTCTGCGGCCTGAATCTGTCGATCACCCCGTTCGCCTTCGCCGAATACCGTTCTAATCCCCTGTTTAATGGAGTCCAGCGATATAAATCCATACATTTTCGGAAAGGCGCCCAGCATCACGATGTTCGTGATCGGTGTTCCTAAGACTTCCTCGGCAATATCCGTAGCTTTTACGACGGCGATCCCTTCGATATTTTTCAATCCCAGTTTGGCTCTTGCTTCCTGAGGATGAAGACGGGAGTTTAAGATCACCGTCCCCCCTGATTTCAGCCCCTGAAAAGGATGGATCACATAAGGGAGTCTGGAATCTATGACCATGATGCAATCGGGGTGATAAATCAAAGATTTCAAATGGATCTCCGCTTCGTCGATTCGGATGAAAGCCGTTACCGGAGCACCCCTTCTTTCAGCCCCATAGAGCGGGAAGGTTCTCACCTGCTTGCCTGCAAGATAGGCGGCCATCCCCAATATCTTAGAGGCCGTGACGACCCCTTGCCCTCCTCTTCCATGGATGCGGATATTTAGCATCACCGATTTTCCTTCTTTCCTGGATTGAGCTGATCGTTCTTCCCTCTGCCCGTCTAGACGCGCACTCTTCCCCCGGTAGCTGGGCGGATATCGGGAAAGAGATCGGTGTCATAGGCGGCGTCATCCAGCGTCTAGCCGGCGAGGGTTTGGCTGCTATTGCCCCATTTTGACGGAAGAATAATTAAATCGTATAGGGAAATTCCGTTTGGGCGAGTGTATATCCAGGGACAGAGAAAGTCAAGCCGGTCTTTCGTTTGGGCTTCGGTCCATGAGGCATGGGGCAGACCCTTTCGACTCCCCGTTTAACCTCAAGGCTAAATCCTCTTGACGGCGTCCTCCAGTTCCGCTAGACTCTTTGCCTACAGCCTATCCGATCGTTACATCCAGGTGGATTTGACCCTCGTTGAGGGAAGAACAGCCCATGCCTTCCTTGAAGAGATGGCTGGCGAGTTAGCTCATAGCTCGTAGCAGCCTGAGCTTCGAGCTGAAAAATGGAAATTCCTATCCCTTACGAGATATCCCAGACATTACGGATTGTTGGAACGCCTTTTTGAACGGTTTGTAAGGGACTCAAAAGAAAAATTAAATATCCCAGCCAGTAGCTATGGGGTCAAACAGGGTCTGCTCAGAAAGCCAAACTTTGGGATAATTTATTTTCATAGAGTCCCTAAGACCCTGGCGGATTGAAAAAGAGAAGGAGCCAACCCAGGAGGAGTAAGAGAGGGATAGGGCCCAGGCTAAAGGGCTGGCAGCCTTGATCCCGTGAAAGGGGTAGACCGGATACCCCGTACATTAAGCCAAAGGACCGTATCAGGTCGAGAGAGGTGCCTCATGAGCGAAGAGACCAGGGAGTTGATCGAAAAGAAGGTAACCTGGGACGAAGAGAGCATCACCGTAGGCAACTTAACCGTCCGCTACGAGGATCTGGTGGCCGATCCCCAGCGCTGCCGGGATTTGGTGCGTGACATCATCCGGGACGAGTGGACCGAGAAGCGCCTCCGGCAGATCCGTCCCACCCTCCTCCCTTTCGCCCGGCATGAAGATATCGCCCCGCGGGACCAGCTCCTGCTGGAGCGGTACGGGAGAGCCGTTCTCCCCAGCTCCACCCGCTGTGACCTGTGTGGTCAGAGGATCTGTGAGCTCAAGGAGGGATGGCCGGGCATCTGTGGGCTGGATCTGGACCGCTCCCTGGCTTTGAGGGCGCTGCGACGGGCCCTGCTGGGGGCCCAGCGCTACATCCACCAGGCCAGGCTCCTCTATGCCCCTTGCCCGGGCAGCGAGGCCGAGGACCACCCGATCAATCTGGGGCCCAGCATCTATTACCCCGTCATGCTCATCTGGACGGTGACGGGACTCCATCCTGCCCGGATCCGTGACCTGGAGCCGGTGATCGCTTACCTGGAGCGGGAGGTGGAGGGGCTGGCGGCGGCAGCCGCCTTCGGCAGCGGTTTGAGCGGGGCAGACCTGGAGTCCCGCACGCTCCACGCCGGGATGCTGGCCTTCGTGGCCCTGGAGGTGAGCGAGATCCTCAACATCTGCGTCTATCGCCACAAGAGCGCCGGCCACCATGACCTGGTGGCCCTCAAGCAGTGGCCTCCCCCCACCACCCGCAGCGGCGCGGCCTCTGTGGACCTCTCTCGCTACGTGGTCCTGCTGGTCGGGGCGGGAGATCTGGTCGCCCCGGAGCTGGTCAAGGAGCTGGAGGGGCAAGGGCTGCAGGGAGAGGTGGAGCTGTGCGGGGTGGGCAAGGCCGCCCAGAAGCTGCCCCGGATCTACGATGGGGCGCGGGCCCTGGGGATCGCCTCCGACCTCGTAAAGTTCATCCGGCTGGGCATCCCCGACCTGATTTTGCTGGATGAGGGCTGCACCGCCCTCGACATCCTGAGAGAGGCCCGCGAGCACGGCATTCCTCTCCTCCTGACCTCCGCCCGGGCCCATGCCCTGCTGCCCGACCTGACTCGCGAGCCCCTGGAGTCCATCGTGGCCCACCTGGGCGATGGTCCCGCCGGCGCGGCGGTGGTCACCGATCCCCACAAGGCGGCCCTGGCGGCCCTGGCCTTCCGGGGAAAGCGCGTGAGGGAGCGAAAGGGCCTGGGCTTTACCCCGGCCGACCTGGCCACCGAGGCCGGCCGGTGCACCGGCTGCGGCCGTTGCGAGGCCATCTGTCCCGGGGAGCTCGACATTCCGGGGGCACTCAAGCGGGCGGCCGCAGGCGATCCCGAAGGACTGCGGGGCATTGAGCGACAGACCAACTTCTGCGGGGCCTGCGAGCGGGCCTGTCCGGCGGGGATCCGTTTGATCGACCTCTACCTCAAGGCCAACCGGGAGGAGATCGAGGGCGAAGGGTTTAACATTCGAGCCGGCCGGGGACCGGTCACCCATCTGGAGTACCGAGACGTGGCCTTCACGGCAGGCTACGGCAACAGCCCGGGGTTCGTCACCGTCACCGGCTGTTGTGCCTCCCCCGGAGCCCGGCAGGAGGTGGCCTGGCTGGTGGAGGAACTGGCCCAGCGGGGCTTCTCCCTCTACGTCTCGGGCTGTGCGGCCCTGGCGGCGGCCCGCGATCGGAACCCCGAGGGCAAGACCGTCTATGAGCGCCACTACACCCTCTTCAGCGTCCGCGGCGTGGTCAACCTGGGCGAGTGTACCGCCAATTGCCACAGCATGGCCGGGGACAGCAAGCTAATCAACATCGCCGGCAAGGTCCCCTTCCGGGCCAACTATCTGGAGGTGGCCGACCGGCAGACGATCGGGCTGTTCACCTGTGTGGTCATCTGGGGCCTCCAGACCGAGGAGATGCTGACCCAGGCGGCCGGTTGGGCCCGCTATGGCATCCCGGTGGTCGTCGGGCCCAGGGGGAGCGAACTGCTGGACCGCGGCCTGCTGGGGGACTATCAGGACGAGGGGCGCTGGTGGGTCTACCAGGGCTTCACCGGCAAGAAGCTCTTCATCGAGCCCTTCCCTAACCACCTGCTGGTTCCGGTAGAGACCCGGGAGGAGGCGGTGATGATGATCTCCAAGCTGGGCTTCAGTCCCAATGACATGCGCGACGGCAAGGCCGCCCGAATCGGCAACTACATCAATGCCTATGGCCTGCTGGACCGGGGCCTGCCTCCCGACTGGGAATACCACCTGCGCGACCAGAACGAGCTGCCCCTGAATCTCAAGTTCAAGCTGCTGCGCTACCTGGATGAAAAGGGTTGGCCGGTGGACCGCAAGAAGGGCAAGATCCACCAGTTCAAACGGCCTGACGGCCGCCTGATCAGCCCTGATGAGATGTTCCAGAACCACACGGTTCCCTTGGGGATCTTCGCCACAATCCATCAGCACCTGGTGCTGAAGGAACAGACCCGCGGAGATTTCTAGGAGACTTGCAGCTCAGACTGCGGGAAACGCCGGGTGGCTCCTTGCGATGGACCTTTCGGTTCGTGGACCTTTCGGTTCGTTAGGCCAGGGGCCGCCCTAGTACAGCTTGGCGCAAGTTTCGCGCTGGTTTAGATTGCTTCGTCGCTTGCGCTCCTCGCAATGACCCGACCTTGTCATTGCGAGGAGCGCAAGCAATCCCAGGCAAGCGAAAACCAGAGAGAATCATTTCCGCCGATATGTGCTAGGGTTCTGCTGGCTTCAGATCTGCCTGGTTGAGCGAGATGTCGTCGGTTCGCCGGTGGAGCCCCGGTTGACCCGGCTTCTTTTGGCCTCGACCTCTCTTTTGGTCCCGAATCGGCTCCATATCTCCGGCCCTATCGCGGTGAGGCCGCCATCGACCACCAGCGCCGCCCCCGTCACAAACCCCGCATCCTCGCTCGCCAAAAACAGGGCGGCCCCGGCGATATGTTCCCCCCTGCCATGCTCAGGCCAGGGCTGGAATTTCTCGAGAACTTTCACGGCAGCTTCGGGATTTCCCTGGTCGGTTAATCCGGTGAGGATCCCGCCGGGGCAGATCGCGTTCACCCGAATCCGGTCGGGGGCCAGCTGCACGGCGGCAGCCTGGGTCAAATTGATTACCGCCGCCTTGGCGGCTGAGTAAGCGAGGGTGCCCCCACCGCCGCTGAGACCTGCGATGGAAGCGGTGTTGATAATGGACCCGCCTTGCCCCTGGCGCTTCATCACCCGGGCGGCATGTTTAATGCCCAAGAAGACTCCTTTCGTCAGGACGTCAAACGTATAATCCCACTCTTCCACCTCGATGTCCCAGACCGGCCCGATCGCTCCGATCACCCCGGCGTTATTGAACACAATGTCGAGATGGCCGAACGCCGACGTAGCCTGGCCGATCATGGCGATTACGTCAGCCTCCTTGGCCACATCCGTCCGGATGAAACAGACCGTATCCCCGTAGCCGGCCTCTTTGGCCAGAGCGATCGTTTCATGGCCGGACTGTTCGTTGTAATCGGCCACAATAACCCTGGCTCCTTCGCTCAGAAAACGCAGGACGGTGGCCCGACCCATGCCGCTCGCACCCCCTGTAATTACGGCGACTTTTCCATCCAGTCTCATTCCATTCCTCCTGTTGTCCATAGACCTGACGCCCTGTTATGATCCCCTTAAACCCAGATAAGGGGCTCGATCGTCAAACCTGCCCTGGGTACGACGAAAGCCCCCATATAGTTCTACCTTCATGTCAACATGTCAATCCCGAGTACCTTCTCAATAAATCGGGGCAAAACCGAAAATTCCTTCAGAAGACTTCATATTTTTACCGTGAAAATGCCGAAGTCTTTCTGAAGTCCATTTCCATTCTCAGGGGCGGCCAACTCAGCCTGGCCATGTCGGTTTCAATGAGTTAGGGATAGGGGGTGATTGAGTTGCCCTGGATTTTTGAGAAGATACCTGGTCCCCGTCATCGCGCAACACGAATTCTTACGTCGTTAGGTTTGCACGGTCTGGGTGGTGGGCTTGGATCTTTTTCGCTACCTCTTCAAGG
Organism: Nitrospinota bacterium; assembly: GCA_016176845.1. Taxonomy (GTDB): domain Bacteria; phylum 2-12-FULL-45-22; class 2-12-FULL-45-22; order 2-12-FULL-45-22; family JACOWJ01; genus JACOWJ01. Next base: position 11,561 of record JACOWJ010000017.1, on the reverse strand, counting down.
TCTGGATCGCCCAGCCATTGATACCGTTCTTCTGTATAATTGCCCCACCCCATTTCTGATTGCTGGAGGAACCGCACCATGCCGACAATTCCCAGATGTTTGCGGAGAACGGCCAAGCCTTGCTCGCGAATCTGTTCTAGTGTCATTGCCTGCGGATTCATGGCTATATCACCTCCAAGAGCCAATCCAACGGATTCGCCACACGGACCTTCAGTTCTGCTGTGTGGCGTGTTGCGATGCGGAGCACGCGATCATCTGTGGTGAGAAAGATGTCGACCATCGCCTGTTCGGCACAAGCGAGATGGAGGGCATCGTAGGTGCGAAACCCCATAGCCTTCAGTTCCTGCGCACGTGTGATAGCGACATCCATCAGCGCGACCGTGCCATGTGCCCCGCTGAGCATATTCCTGACACGGGACCGTCGTTCGCTACTGGGCGTATTGTTGACTTCTTCCTCCACAACGACACTACTGAGCCACTGCCATGCACCGGCCTCGCAGCGTCCCAAGATCAAGAGAACCGCTTCGGCTTCCAATCGGATACGGTCTTGGCGCTGATCGTCAAACGGTCGGTTTAAGCAGCAAACATCAAGGTAGATGCGTGGGATTGGTGTGGATTCTACCATACAGACCTTTATTCGGCTTCGAAACAGCTCCTGTTTTAAGCGGGAGCGAGGAAAAAGCGGACGCTAGAGACAGTCGGCTCATGCCCTTGTTGAACTAAGTACAACTCCCCACAATAAAGTATCCATATATTCCCTAGTCCATTTTGGATACTTATCTCCGTGGAGCAGTAATAAGGCTTCGCCAGTTTTCCTCACAACCTTTTCTCTTTCCTCGGCATCTAATATATATCAATCCAACTGAATTTTCCAAACTATCTTTCTCAGAGGAAGGTAGACCATGAGTACCACGAGTGAGCTCCGTCCCGTGACCGGACTGCGCCGTCGCATGATCGCCGACCTGCAATTAGACGGTATGTCCAGGCGCACGCAGGAGATGTACGTGCGTGCAGTGCTCCAGTTGGCCGAGCATTACCACAAGTCTCCTGATAAGATCACCGAAGAAGAGCTGCGCGACTATTTCCTGCACATCAAGAACGTTAAAAAATGGTCGCGCGCCGGCATGACCATCGCCCTCTGCGGCATCAAACTGATTTAATCTCCCTAAGCGTAAGTTTCTCTCAATGGATCAAATCGCCGACTGTCCCTGTCCTGGGCTCAGACTTCCTCGCCCCAGACAGCGCGAATGGGGGCTTTGCCGAGGAGCTGCGCGGGCGTATAACCGTTACGGATGTGCCGGGGCCCGGGGTAGCCGGTCAGCTTCCAGCCCGCGAAGTCGCGGTTGCCGCCGTACTTCGGGGCTGAGAGGAAGCCGAGCAGGGTGTGGGTGCGCACGGTCCCGAAGAAGACGGCCGGGTCGCCGGCGTCGGCCGGCCATCCCTCGGCCTTTCCGTCTTCGAGTGCCGCCAGGAGCGCGTCTTGCTGGGCCGGGTCGAGCTCGGCGAAGGGCTTCGCGTGCCGTGCCCTGGCCGAGGCATCGAGGCCGCGAAGCCCCATCGCATAGAGCGGTCGCGCCGCCGCCTCTTCGTGGGCGAGCGCCTTGTCGATGAAGCTCACGCAGCCGGCCTCGCGGCCGCCGGGGCTTCCATCGTCCGAGGGAAGGATGCGCGCAGTCATCGCCTCGACCGTCTTCCACTCCTGCGCCGAGAGGATCACAGGTTTCGTGCTCTCCGCTGCGGCGCGCGCCGCGCAGGGCCAATAGAGCGCGACGACCGCGCTGCCTCCGTAAATGGCCGCGCGCGCCAGGAGCTCTCGCCGGGTGAGATCGCTCATGATGCCTCCCGTGGAAATCGATCCTTTAGGAATGGCGACCAAATAACTTTCCCATCTGATATAACCCCGATAGAGCTAGTAAAGCCAAGGGGTAGAACCAAATGGGAAACTTATTTAGTCCGCGATCCTTAGGGACTTTCGAAAAAATAGATTGGTCCGAGTCGTTATTCCCGCGAAAGCGGGAATCCAGGCAACTCATATCAAAATCTGGATTCCTGCTTTTGCAGGAATGACAAACAACGGGCTATTGGGCTATTTATTTTTTCTAGAGCTCCTTACTGTGAAAATGGACATTTATAAAACTCACTTCGGATGCGCGAGCGGTGGGCGTTAGCCCGCCGTTTTACCCGCGCTTCGTTGTTGGGAAGTGGTTCCCCCTTCTTAACGGGAGACTCACGTCCCCCGCTCGCCGCGCTATCGCAAACTCAAAGAGTAACCGGATGTCCATTTTTTTGAAAAGCGGTCAAGAGTCCGTTACAGGTTCTGCCTCCGGGCTTCGCGGACGAAGTGGTCCGCCACGCGGTAGGCCATTGCCAGCAGCGTGAGGGTCGGATTGTAGCCACCCGACGTGGGGAAGACGCTGCAGTCTACCACCCACAGGTTGGGCACGTCGTGACTGCGGCACCACCGATCGACGACGGACTTCGCCGGGTCGTCGCCCATCCGGCAGGTACCGTGGAGGTGAGCGCTGCCGGGCATGGCCGACGACTCGTCCATCAGAGCGAAGGTTCGAGCCCGCCACTTCTCGACGGCGCCGGCTGCGTCGGCCATCTCGAGAAGTCGCTCCGCGAACCAGCGGTTCATCGCCAGGTCGTTGGGGTGCTGACGATGGATGATGCGCGGGGCGGGGAGTCGCTGGGCGTCCTTCACGGCGGGGTCGAGCTCCACGCGGTTCTCCTCCATGGGGAGGTCCTCGAGGACCGCCACGAGGGGCACGGTTCGTGGGAAGTCTCGCAAGCGTTGCTTGAGCTCGGCGCCCCACGCCCGGCGGATCTTCGGGTGGCCCGGCAGCCCCCAGAGCGCGTAAGCGAGGGGCTGCTTGATCATCGGGTTGCCGTCGGCGATGACCCCGCCCCGGATGAATCCCCGTTTCGGATCGCTCGGGTGGAGGTCGTCCACAGCCGCGTGTGCTTCGAGCCCCGTGAAGGAGCGGGCGGGGCCGTCGATGGTAAAGTGGACGATGGAGAAGTGATGATACATCAGGTTGCGGCCCACGAGCCCGCTACCGTTGGCCAGCCCCTGGGGAAACGCGCCGGACTTCGACGATAACAACAGGTGGGGCGTGCCAATGGGGCCGGCGGCCACCACGACCTGGTGCGCGAGAACCTCTCGCTCGCGCCCTTCGCCATCCAGGTAGCGCACACTGCGCGCGCGCCCGTCCTTCCCGAGGGCGATCTCGAAGGCGCGCGCGTTCGGGCGAAGGTCGAGCTTTTCCGTCGCGACCGCCTTCGGGATGCAAACGGAGAAGGTGGTGGCCTTGGCGTGAATGGGGCAGCCGTACTGCTGGCATGCTCCACCATGCATACATTTCGGCCGCCCGCCGTACGGCTGCGAGTTGATCGCCATCGGCACCGGAAAGGCCGCGTAGCCGAGCTTTCTCGCGCCATCTTCCAGTCGAAGGCTGGCTGCGCGCGGCGGGTGCGGCGGGTTCGGGTAGCCCTTCTGGCGCGGCCCCTCGAAGGGGTTCGATCCTCCCTGCCCCGAGACGCCGAACTCCCACTCGGCCCGCTCGTACCAGGGCGCCATCTCTGCGTAATCGACGGGCCAGTCGGCCAGGCTGGCGCCCGGCACCGGACCCTCGGTAGAGCGCACCTTGAGCTCATCGGGGCGGAAGCGCCAGGACCAGCCGGCCCAGTGGGTGATCGTTCCCCCGACGCAGTAAGCGATCATGTTGTGGCGGCCCGCGACAGCGGGAGTCGAACTGTTGGGCTGCCAGGTCTCGATCTGCCCTTGAGAGAAGAGCTCGTCTCGGATGACCACGGAGAGCTCGTCGTCGCTCATGAATTGCGACGTATCGAGCTTCGGGCCCCGCTCGAGCGCCACCACGTCGAAGCCCGCGCGCGTAAGCTCCTGGAGCATCACACCACCGCCCGCTCCCGTCCCAATCACGCAGACGTCAAAGGTCTTTCTTTTCGGCACTGGGTCCTCCTCCCCCCCAGGGCTGCAGGCGCGTTCCCCCAGGCAGCCCACCTGGTGCTTTGCTGGAAAGATAGAAACGATCCCATACCCTGAGGCGGCCCGGTCCTACTTCTGGGTAGAGGGAAACTTCGGCGCCCGTTTTTCCTTGACCGCCTGGACGCCCTCATCCACATCTTTGCCAAAGAAGCAAAGCATTTCCAAGGCCAATGAATTATCGAAAGTCGGTCCTGCCAGCCGAATCCAGCTATTCAGCGCCCGCTTCGTCCAGCGCACCGCCAGCTGCGGTCCGGTAGCCAGCTTGGTCGCCACTTCCATCGCCTTGGAGACCACCTGATCTTCCGGCATACACAGGCTGACGAGACCGATGCGCTCGGCCTCCTTGCCATCGATAAAATCGGCCGTCAACAGATAATATTTGGCCTTTGCCAGGCCACACAGGAGGGGCCAGATGATCGCGGCGTGGTCCCCGGCGCCGACTCCCAGGCGGACGTGACCATCCGTGATCTTCGCCGTTTCGGAGATAATGCTGATATCCGCCATCAACGCAACCGCCAATCCTGCCCCAACGGCGGCCCCGTTGATCGCAGAGACGACCGGCTTATCCAGGTTGGCGATGTTATAGACGATATCGCTCGCCTCTTTCATCACGCTTGAAATTCTCTCAAGATCATGACTAAACGAGTCGATCATACCGAGATCGCCCCCGGCCGAAAACGCCCGTCCTGCCCCGGTAATGACCACCACGCGGGTCTCGGGATCATCCGCGATATCGAGCCAGACTCGCGACAGCTCCCAGTGTAGCCGGGCGTTCGTCGCGTTCAAAGCCTGAGGTCGGTTGATCGTGATCAACAGAATACCGTTCTCTTTGCGCTCAAACAGAAGGTGTTGGTACTGGCTATAGTCTGTCATGTCAGGCTCCTATAGGGTGGCTGATCTGTAGGCTTAAAATATCCCATATCACACAACCACAGGCGACAACCTGGACGACTTCGAGGTCTCCAGGAGGGGAAAGAACTCCCTCAACCGCACCTTCATCTGTTCAGCGGAAACCACCCGGGGGTCCATCACATCTCCGTCCAGGATGAGGGTCGGAATGCCCAGCTTTTCCCGCCAGACATCCTGGAACATCCTCATTTGCCCGCCGTTCTGCTTGCAGCCCAGACTGGCAAAGAAAACGGCGCCGTCGATCCCGAACTCTTTCGATAAGTCGCCCAAATCTTCCGCCACATGGCAAAAACTCCGGGTGATCTTCCAATAGGAGGCCCCCATATTTTTCCTGGCCAGACACTCCAACGGATCGGAGAGATCCTCGACCGGCGTGTTCGGAATCAAGCACAACCCATCCCCCACGACGACCGTCTGAAAATTCTCCTCCATCCAATCGGTGATCCTGGTGAAGAAGAAAGGGTAGCCGCCGAACCAGGCAATGCGGTGCCGCTCGTCGGCCAGCACTCCCTCTCCACGATCGACTTTCTCCTGGTTTTCCCGGTAAAGGGTCTCAAAAAACTCCGTGGTTTGGGGGAGACCTTCCGTGTAAATTTTAATGGTCATCAAGGAGAAGGCCTCTCTCCCCCCGAAAGGCGCCGGGGTTGCCTTCCTTAACTGCATCGTCTTCAGATAATCGTTATGGGCTTTGCCCGAGGACTTCATGACCTCTCTCAACCGGTCATAGTCCATCTTCTTCCCGGTCTGTTCTTCCAGAAATTTTACCATCCGTTCCAGATCTCTTTTGAAATACCGTATGGCCTCCTCTCCCGCGAGATAGGGGTAGTCCAGATAAAAACTGGGGCATTGGTAGAGACTGTTCAAGACGTAAAAGGCCACCAATCCCGAATCGCAAGGGGAGTTCGCCCCGATGATGAAATCCGGCTTCGGCAGTGCCCCATCCTTCGCCATGCCCACGGTCGCCAGGTGGGGAGAGCAGGTTTCGGTAGAAAAGCCCGTTCCGGCTCCGATATCAAAATATTCCAACCCTTGCCCCTGAGCGATCCGTTGAACCAGGTCGGTGATACAGAACTGCTCCACCAGGAAGGGGACGGTATCCATGGCGTAAAACAGCTCGACCGGCACGGCAAAACTGGTCCAGGCCAGATGTTTCCCCTCTTCTTTGGCCCGGAGCACCATCTCAAAATAATCTTTCATCGCCTGGACATAGAGCTCCTTGCTCTTGGCCGCAGGATGGGCCCTTCGATAGTTCAACCGCTGCTCGAAGGAGGCGACCACGCTCTCCATCAGATCCCGTTCTTTGCTCATCGATTCGTTCTCCTTCGTCGATCTTCTCAAGCGACTTCGGCGCCGATACTCTCCAGGAATGCCTGCGTTCTGGTGCTCAACTGCCCGCTTCCCGCCAGGAGATGCTCTCTTTCCAACTTCAACACCGGGACGCCTAATTCTGCCAGTCCGTCCTTAATGACGGGATAGACGCCGGCATGGAGATCACAGAATTTAATCGTTTCATAGATGACCCCTTCGACGTGGAACTCTTCGATCATCTGCTTTAAATGGGCGATTCGTACCTCCTGGGGACTCATTCGGGGACAGGGAGGACGAAGCAGATACCGTTTGGCCAGGGCCTCTTCCGTAATCTCCTTCCCCAGGAATTCCTCCAGGGAGGCCTTAAATTGCTCCAGGGTCCTTTGATAATCGCTGACCAGGTCAAGATCCATCTTACATGGGATGTTCAGCGCATAGGTAAAAGGGGTCCGCTCTTTCAGGTAACGGTTCCAGATATCGGAGAAGCGGCGGATATGATCGCACGTTTGGCAAATCACCACTCCCTCCAAAGGGTCATACTTCCCCTGAAACCCCTCTTCCAAACAGTTGCGGATAAAAGAACAACTGTTGGAATAGAAGTAGGCGTCGGCCATGGGTGTTTCCGTGGCCCCCCCCAAGATCCGAATCGGGACCACCCCGGCAGCGTAGAGAATCTCTTCTGGGGCATAGGTGCAAACCCAGCCCATTGTCTTTCGGTTCTTTGCCTTGAGGTCTTGCAAAAGCTGATGACGTTTTCTGAATTTTTCTCGGAATACCTCGATCATCGACGAACAAGCCTTTCTCTGTGGGGTGGAAAGGTTTCTATCCACGAGCCCAATCTCTGGATCGCCATCTTTCCTACCGTTCGACCAACCCCTTCGGATCTGCTTCACGGGAAATCTCTTCGATGTAACCGTGTAGGAATTTGCTTTTGGGGAGAGTACCCCTGGGGATAGAGAAAGTCAAGGGGGATTTTTTTGCCAATTGCCCCTGCGCCCTGCGGCGGGTCCGATTCGATCGAACCCTTGCCCTTGACTTATCTGTCTGTCGGATATATGCTCACGCATATGTATGACAGATAGATACCGAAAAAATGTGGGTGCGGTCTTCTCTCTGAAATATCATCTTATCGGGTGCCCGAAGTTCAGACGCAAGATGCTTGTCCCTCCTGTAGCCGATAGACTTTGCTCATACCGCACTGAAAGGGAAAGAAATGGGTGAGGGTATCGTCTATTCGACCGACCACGGAAGAATGTGTCCCGCTTGCAACAAGTCTGTTGGGGAATGCGTATAATGGATGGACAACAACGCAGTAATATTCGACCCGGCATGCGCGTCGCAATTATCCTGAAGCAAAATCAGCGGACCGGCGAACGAACCATTGGGGTTGTCAAAGATATCCTCACTTCTTCGGCACATCATTCGCGCGGGATCAAAGTACGGCTGGATGACGGCCGGATCGGACGAGTACAAGAAATCCTGTCAGAAGAGCAGTAAGACCTTCACAGCTGATATCTCCTCCCTGGCTGCTCTTATCGCGCCTCCGCAGCGGCTTTTCGGGCATTTTGGGAGCCAGGTTCTGATCGTAATGAAATATTAAAGCGCCCTCCCTAGCCAGTCCCGGTAGAACGCCTCGATGTCCGGCTGAAAGTTGTGCACGATCGGGTATCCCGGGGGGACCGCTTCCACATACAACAGCGTGCCGTCGATCGGATCGTAGAACTCGCGCAGCTCCATCCATTCTGGATCCGCGTGGGAAAGGTGCGGATAGATCTCTTCGTACTTCTCGTTCGTGTCCCGGACAAAGATCCGGGCTTTCAGCTTCCAATTCTCTCGATAGTCCCCGAATTCGAACCCACTGCGGCTCTTGGTCACGATCTCGCCATGGGCCTTCTGGACGATGAACAAATGGGGCCCCAACGGCAGCAGGATCCGCTCGTCCCAGGGCACGCTTTCCTGCAGGATCTCGAGGTACTTGTCGAAGCGATCGGGATCCTTGTAGCTGCTCATCATGTTTTTGACTTCGGTCCAGGGCAGCCTGGCATCGATCAGGTCGGCAATCGTTTTTTTGTCATAGGTCTTGGTGGCCATGCATGCTACTCCTCAAATGTCCTGAGCCGGCTGCCAGTCCTCGGGCAGTCCCCAGAACTCCCTATACTCACGGCGCCACTTTTCCGAAAGCTCGTGGCTCTGCCGGTACATCTTTCTCACCGGCTCGATGAACTCCTGCTTCTCGACCCGCGGCCGGGTCTGGGCCATCCATTCTTCCACCGACTGGCTGCGTGCCAGGCGCTGCTGGCGCATCTCGGCGCGCCTGGCCTGGGTGGCCGGTGCGTCCAGCACCCATTTGCCGTCCTGGCCCTGGCTCGCGACCACCCCGTAGATCGATCCCCTATAGCGCGGCAGGAGATAGCCCTCGTTGAGGTCGCTGATGACCAGCGCCGGGTCGCGCTCCAGCACATCGCCGACGCCGTGTCCGCCGGCGAGCAGGCTGATGTAAAGGTCGTACTCCCGGTGGGGGTCGGGGATGTGGTAGAGGTTCTGATCCTTGAGGATCTCGCCCTTCACGTGGGCCTCGACCTGGCTATTCTCGGGATCGACATCGCGCACCGGATAATCCTGTTGGCGGGCGATCCGCTCCTTCATGTCGGTCTTCTTCACCGAATGCCGATATCCCGTCGCTCCCGGATAGCCGCCAAACAGGCCGGAGCATTGAAAGACATGGCCTTCCCGGCCGTTGAACATCACCTGATAGGGGGTGTGGTAGACCATGCGGATCGATTCAAAGCCCAGCCCTCCCCGAAACTTGCCCGGCCCGCCCGTGTTCGGCCGGATGTTGCGGCCGAGATAGAGCAGGGGCTCGAGGAGCTCCCAGGCCTCCACGTCGCCCATGTCGCCTTCGGGATTCCAGACCGCCGCGCAGGCCGTCTCGCCGTCGAAGATGTAGCGCGCCGACGTGCCGCAGCAGCTGTGCTCGAAGTTCGACCACGCGCCGTTGGGATTCCCCAGGTGATTGGGGCCGCCGCCCTGGGTCAGGTTGCCGGTGAAGGGATAGCCCGCCACCACCTCCTCCAGGTAGCCGCGCGCCACGAAGGCGGTGCTCAGGCCGTGGAACATGCCGGTGAAGCACGGGATCAGGAACATCCACGACAACGTATTCGACACGGCCGGGTTGTCCGGATTGGCCCAGGTCCCGTACGGGGTGTTGAACCGGGTGGCGAGATAGGCGCCGTCGTTGACCTTGTCGTTGGGAATCAGCGTCTGGCAGAGCGCGACCCATAACCCGCCCTGCAGGCCGGAAGGCGTGCAGTTGAAGCTGTGGTAGCCCCACTTGCCGGCGCCATCGACGTCGAGCTCAAACGAGCAGTCTACCCCGATGCGCATCTCCAGCGGGCAGTTCATCAGCGAGTTGACGGCCGCATACTCCGGCATACGCCCCCGATCGATGGCGTGCGTGACGTCCATGAAGGACGGGAAGCGGTACGTTCCCGGCACCGTCATCATCCGCAGGTTGTTCTGAAACGCCCGCCGGGTGTCCTCGATCACCTCACGTATGAAGTTCTTGTAAGTGTCGAGTCCTTCTTCCTGGATCAGACGGAGGACATTGTCGCGGATGATCCGGCAGCCGGCAATGCGGCACTTTTCATCGAGCAGCCAATAGAAAGGCGTCCGCACGGCCGTGTTGATGCGGTTCTCGTAGTCTCGACGCAGCTTGTCATGGGTCCCCACTTTCTGACAGGAAAGGATCCATCCATCCTCATAACGGCTGGTCGTCCCGACCGGCATGCTGGCGGGCTGGGGCGCGCCGACGTCGGTCTCGTGGGTGACGCCCGCCGCCCAGCCGACGACCTCCCCCTCGTAGAAGATCGGGAGCATCTCCATCACATCGGCGTTGTGCACGTCCCCCAGCTGCGGGTCGTTGTTGACGAAGACATCGCCTGGGTGGATCTCCGGGTCGGTCTCATAGCCGCTGCGCACCATGTGCTTGATGGCCTCCGACATGGTGTGGACGTGGGCCATAATGCCGGTCGATAGGGTGATCGAGTCGCCTTCGGGCGTGAACAGCCCGAAGCATAGTTCCCCGATCTCGCGCACGATCGGCGACGCGGAGATATTGAGCGCGGTCTCACGGGCGCCGACGATGCCGCCGCGCAGCCGCGACCAGATCTTCTCGTAGCGGATCGGATCGCCCTCTTTGAGAGAGAGGCGCTCGACCCCCCAGTAATGTCCGGTCTCCACGAGCAGGCGCTCGCTCTCGGCGATCATCTCCTGGAGCGTCTTGCCCGCCCAGCCGATCGGCTGGCGGGTCTCCGGCAAGGACTCTGCCCTGAGGCTCTCCTGAGCCTTGTCGAAGGGCTTGTCGAAGGATTGTGCGGCTTCAGCCATGATTACCCCTTTATCCTGCTGCCATTTCCATTTCGAATGCCGGCCGAATGTTCGTGTGGAAAACACGATTTTCATTTTATACCATCGCGCTCCCCATTCTAATGCAGCCTGGCTCCAGAAATCAAGGGCAAACCTTATGGATATATATGGGGGTATTTCCTGGGTGTCTTCAAGGTTATGTAGTACAGCTCACCAACCCGTCCTCCCCCCTGGATCCGGGGGAACCAATCGGTACTGGCTGCATCAGGGCATGCCGATTAGACACTCAGGGACCGCCCTTCCCCGTACTATAGATCTTTATGGTAATCAGCGACTAGGGGACTCTTCGCGCTCTAATCCCTCATGGATGAGCATCTTAAGGAGAGTTTGGTAAGGAATGCCCTTCCGGGTAGCGATCCTCTGGGCTCGTTCAAGGTCATCCAAGGGAATGCGAAGAGGCACCGGCTTCGTGGGAGGCTTCCTGCGAGCCGGAAGGTCCAGCTCTATGTGAAGTGGGACAGAGGACTTCGGGGCAGGCTCCAAATAATCCTCCAGCTCATCCTGGTGCTCGCAATACCACTGAGCCTCTTCCGCCTCGTTCTTAAATTTTGGAATCGGTTTCTTAGCCATTTTTAATCCCTTGCCAGATAAGCCATACGGCTCATTCAATTCCCTTTACTTTTGTAGTATACTATTGTATATACAAAAAAAGCCAATCGTCAAGCACAACCATAGCGATTGCCCAACCATCCTTGGAATCGTGATGAAGTCCCGGCTTCTCAGGGCTGATACAGCGCCCAGGCCGAGGCCCCGCATTGGCTTTTTGTGTCCACCGCTCTGCCTGATCATCACACAGTAAGAACAAAATGGAGCAAGCAAAGAGTCCGACTTGACATCATGACCTCCGACCGGGAATTGATCGCACATATTGTGAGAGGAGATCCCATCGCTGCCGGGAAGTTCGTAGAGC
>JACOWJ010000016.1 GCA_016176845.1 Nitrospinota bacterium | reverse complement strand
CGGCTTTTGTATCCTGGCCTGTCCGGCCATGATCGGGGCGATGATGGCCACCACCCCGTTGGCCATCATAGGCCTTTTGACCCTGGCCCTCTTCCTCTCTATGGGGGCAACCAACAGCCTGGTCGTTCTCTTCTACGAGCTGTTTCCTCCCGAGGCCTTTGCTACCGGCATAGGCCTGCTGGTGGGCGTCGGGGGGGGAGTGGCCGGCCTGGTAGCCCCGCTGGTCATCGGCATCCTGCTGGACATCACCGGCTCCTTCTTCTGGGGTTTCACCACCTTCGCCCTGGCCAATCTGGTTGCGGGCGGCTGCTTCGTCCTGCTCATGCCCCGGGAGTCGCAGGTCAAGTCGGAAAAGGCAGCCAGGGTGGCCTTTGCCATGGCGCACGACGAATAAACGGTTATGGCCAAAAAAGTTTTAAGTTTTAGGTTTTAGGTGTTAGGTGTTAGGTGTTAGGTGTTAGGTTTCTTGCTTAACGGGAGATGGGACGGACGAGGCGCTCCTTGATCTCGTCAATGGACGTCCCCACGTTCGAGACAATCTTCCCCGCCTTTTTAGGGTCGATTTGCCACATTACGTTCACGTCGATATGGACGTTGTTCCCATCTTTGGTCTTGAACGTGACGTCGTCCGGAACGGGGCGGTCCCCTTCTTTCGAATTGGCGGTCATCAACAGGTTCTGCTGTGAGATGGGAAGTCTGTTCCAACTGTTTACGATCGGAAGAAAGAAGTAGACCCCGCCGGGCTGATAGATCTCCTGATGCCCGCGCTTCTCGAAGATCCCGAAATGGAGGCGTTGCCCGAGGACTCGATTTGCTTCAGTTTGGCCTTTTCCTCGTTCACCAGGCTTTCCATCTGGTTCTTCTTGGTAAGCTGAACGGCGACCTTCTTCTCCCGGAGGGACCCCTCGTAATTCTCCGCGTACTTGTAGTTCCGGAGCAACAACTTCTCGACCTTGAAGCCGCGCTCGGCAAAGCGCTGTTTCATAAAGTTCTCCGCCTCCGCTCTCCTCCTTTCGATTACGTCGTCCGAAAGACCCGGGCGACAGTTCTCGAACTCCTGAAGGAGCGAGTCGACGAATCCATCCAGCGATTCTCCGGAGGGAGGTGCACCACGGACCAGAAGAGTGAGGATCTTACCGAGAATGGCGCTCAATGAGAAAGAGACTCCCGGGAAAGAGTGAGAGTGCGGTTGATGATGAGCTTGTCGCCTTTTACCCTTAAAGAAGAGATCGATTGGGGCAGCTGTACGGGCCCGGCCTTCAAGATCTGCTTCAAGGTCTTGGCAGCCTTGTCGTATCGAATGAGCCCATCGCCCCGAGTCCCGATCCACAGGAATTGGCTATCCGCCACCAGGGCCTTAGCCCAGTGCTGCATGCGCTCCGGGGCATAGACCACATAATAGACCTCTCTGGCCCGATCGTAGCCGAGGACCGGTCCCCTCTGAAAGGCCTTCCAAGTGATTCCCGGATCGGACACCTCGGCCTCCAGGGGCGTCCCCCAGAGGATCGGGCCAGGATACTCCCGGAGCTGAACCGGGCCATTCTTCATGGGCCCGTTCTGAGCGAACCAGAGGCTTAAGGCGAAGGCGGGGTTATCGGGATCGATGGTGGTCTTCTCGATGAGCCCCAGATCGTAGCCCTTCTTCTCCAACCAACTCCGGTAAGTCTTGTTTTGGGGCAAGTTGGCATTGGCCGAGAACTTCGGAATGGGGTAGAGCGGATAAGGCCAGGCTTGTCGTTCGAACCGTATGGCGAACAGCGCTTTCTTCTGGAGGTCGTAGAGACAAAAGGTCGTGTAATCTCCTTCTACCGTGCCTTCTCCTCCGCCTTTGTGCCAGACGAAAAAGATCTCCTTCGCTCCGTCGTCATCTACGTCCTCCAGGGAGAAGTCCTCTTGAATCAAGGAGCCCTTGACCAGAAGCCCGGCTTTCTGGAGGGGGAGCTCCTCGTCCTCGCTGTTCCATACGACCTGGTAGCCCCCCGTCGGTCCTTTTATCTTTAAAAGGTAGATCGCATTGTACCAGTCGATCATCGTGAGGGCCACTGCAAACCCCTCAGGCGGTTGCGGGTGCTTCAACGGGAGGAGTTTGAGCAGATTGATCTTCGCCTCCGTCCTGGCTCTGGCCTTTCGAGATTCCAGGATCGTGGCCTCCACCCTTTGAATGACCTCTTGGGAGAGCCATCGAGCACCATCGTCTGCTTCCAAGGGGAGGGGCATCATCGAAAAACCGGCAAGCAGGGCCGCGAGCAGTGTGGCAAGCCTAACCGACATGGCCAGGCTGAGCTGGCCGCTCCCGAGAATGAAAATGGACTTCAGCAAGACTTTGGCATTTTCACGGTAAACCCTTCTTTGAGCGAAGATGGGCAAGGAAACCCTTTCTGGGTTGCTAACGTTTTAAATCAGATGCACAAAGGGGTGAACCATTCGGTTCACCCCTTAAACTCGCACCCCGGGAAACTTCTCTTCCCTTTTCAGGCCGGAGGGCCGGACGGGTATTCCTTGACCAGCTCATCCGCCCGAGGCTTAACCTGAAGCTCCACCCGGCGGTTCTGCTGCCGCCCGGCAGTGGTCTCGTTACTGGCAACGGGCATGGTCTCCCCATATCCGCGGGCAGAAAGACGATTGGGGTCTACCCCCTGGGCCACCAGAAAGGCCCGGACCGCATCAGCCCGCTCCTCGGAGAGCCGTTGGTTGTAAGTCGAAGTCCCCGTGCCGTCGGTGTGCCCCCCGATGATCACATCGGAGTGGGGATAGCGCTTGAGGATATCGGCCACCTCTCGCAGGCTGTTCTGGGCGCCGGGATGCAGCTGGGTGGAATTGGTGTCGAAGAGGGTGCTGCTGGGCATAATGATCACCAGCTGATCCTCCTGCCGTACCGCTCTGATGGGGGATTGATCTTGCTGTCGTGCAGTCTGCTGCTGGGCATTGATCTGGCTGGCCAACTGTTCCATTTCCTTCTGCTGGTTGTCCAGGTACCACCCGATGAGGCCGCCCACCAGGGCCCCTGCGGCGGCTCCGACCAGGGCCCCTCTGGTTTGCCGCTTGGCCCCCGCGGCCCCGATCGCAGCCCCTGCGGCAGCTCCGATCACCGCCCCCGTTTCTCGTTTGCCCCATTGCCAGTTGGCGCAACCGCCACCTCCCAGGCTGGCCACCAGGGTCAGGGCCGTCATCTTCTTCAGCACGCTCATCTTCCCTTTCTCCTCTGAAGGTTAACCATCCTCTTCCCCGAACGAAAAACCGGGGCTAAGGATCTAAACCCACCTTTCGGCTATTGGTACAGCTTGGCCAAAAAATGTTCATCGTTTCTTGCGACCGGCGCTCGGCCCAATTGGGCTTTCAAACTAGTCCCCGATAAACGTGGCATCGAACTCTCCACGTTCTATATAACACTTTCACACCAAGGTTGCAATTCTCCTCGATCCCCGTTGGCTTCAAGCCTCGGCCGGCCCCGAAGGGAGCTTCCCGGGGAGGGTCCCTTTACTCCATAGCTCCCGAGCCGCTGCCTGGGCCGCCTCGTAAATCTCCTTCAGGGGAAGGTTGCGTTCGCGAGCCAACCGATAACAGTCCTCCAGCTCCGGGGCGAGCTGGATAGGCCGGCCGTCTGAAAGCCCGACCTTAACCTTTACCGGCCCGTAAGGAGTGGGGACCGGCTGCTCGACGCGAGAAAGCTTCCTGCGGCGTACCGGATAAAACCGCACCCCCAGCGTGGAGCTCTCCTCGAAGAGGGCCAGGGTGAGCCTTTCCTGGTCCTTCTCCTCCGCCAGGACGGAGAGGCGGGTGCCCGGCCGGCCTTTCTTCATGATGATGGGGGTCAGGGCCACATCCAGCGCTCCCAACCCCAGGAGTCGCTCCATGATTGGGGGGTAGAACTCCGGGTTCATATCGTCGATGTTGGTCTCGATGACGATCACCTGGTCCTCCTCCCCGGAGGTCGAGGCTTCCCCCAGGACGAGCCGCAACACGTTGGGGGAGTGGGGCAGCTCCCGGGTGCCGGCTCCGTAACCGACCCCCGCCACGCGCATCGCGGGCAGCGGGCCGAACTCCGCCGCCAGGGTGGTGGCAATGGCGGCACCCGTCGGAGTGGTCAGCTCAAAGCCGCAGTCGGTGGAATAGGCCGGGTAGCCCACCAGCAGCTGCAGGACCGCCGGACCCGGGACCGGATATTCCCCATGGGCCGTTCGAATTCGGCCCTGGCCCAGGTTGAGCGGCGAGGAGATGATCCGGTCTACGCCCAGGCTGTGGACTCCGATGACGGCGCCCACGATGTCCACGATGGTGTCCTGGACGGCCAGCTCGTGAAAGTGGACCTCTTCCGGCGGAACCCCATGGACGCGAGCCTCGGCCTGAACCAACCGCTCGAAGACCCGGAAGCTATCGGCCTTCAGCGCTTCGGGAAGCGTGCTCTCCGAGATCAATGGGCGAATCTCCGGCCAGTGGCGGAACTCCTGGGCGAGCCCTGGCGTGAGCTCCACATCGACCTTCGTGGCCGCCAGCCCCTTCTTGTGGACCTTCGACGAGGTTAACTGGTAGCCACGCAGGGCCAATTGGCCCAGCTGGTTTTTTAGCTGGGCGAGATCCACGCCCAGGTCTACCAACGCCCCCAGAAACATATCCCCGCTGATGCCCGAGAAGGCATCGATATAGAGGATCTTCATTCTATCGGGAACTCCCCGAGCAGGTTGATCTTATGGGCCAGGTAGCCGGCCCCGAAGCCGTTGTCAATGTTGACCGTGGCCGTCCCCGTGGCGCAGCTGTTCAACATGGTCAAGAGGGCCGCCAGGCCTCCAAAGCTGGCCCCATAGCCCACACTGGTGGGAACCGCGATCACCGGCTTGTCGACCAGCCCTCCTACCACGCTGGCCAGGGCGCCATCCATCCCGGCCACCACCACGATCACACGGGCCTCCATCAGCTGGTCCTTTTTGTCCAGCAGGCGGTGGATGCCGGCTACCCCCACGTCATAGAGACGTTCGACGGTACTGCCCAGGACCTGCGCGGTCACCAGGGCCTCCTCCGCAACGGGGATATCGGAGGTGCCTGCCGTCACGATCAGGACCCTTCCTCGAGTCCCCTGGCGTTCTGAGTGGACCTCGATGGTCACGGTCCGGGCCAGGGGGTGATACTGGGCCCGGCCGTCGATCAGCTTCATCTGGTCGTACACCTCGGGAGCGGCCCGAGTTGCCAGGACAGAGCTGCCTGCCATCAAAATCCGTTCGGCGATCTGACAGACCTGCTCCTTGCTCTTCCCCTCGCAATAGATCACCTCTGGAAAGCCCTTGCGCAGGCTCCGGTGGTGGTCAATCTGGGCGAAGCCCAGATCCTCATAAGGCCAGCTTTTCAACTGCTTTAAAGCCTGTTGGGGCTCCAGTTTTTGCTCGTACAGCTCTTCCAGCAGCTTCTTCAAAGAGGATAAATTCATCGTACCGCCGTTTCCTTGGTTGGAGACACAGATGGACACCGATTTTAAGGGACTAGGGGCTAGGGATTAGCAAAAATTCTTCTTCACTAGCCCCTAGTCCCTAATCCCTAACCCCCTAACTTGATCATCGGCAATTTAAAAGCCGCTAAGCGATCAGCCACTCCTCGAACTCCGGGCGCGGGGCTCGCCCCATCAATTCCGCCACGGCTTCTTGGGGTCTCTTTCCTTCGTATAATACCGCGTGGACCGCCTCCGAGATCGGCATCTCCACCGGGTACCTCCTCCCAAGGGCTACGGCGGCCTGTACAGTCTCTACCCCCTCAGCGATCGCCTTCATCTCGCGCAGGATCTCTTCCAACCTTTGCCCTTGTCCCAGCCGAAGTCCCAGGCTGCGGTTGCGGCTGAGGTCTCCGGTGCAGGTCAAGACCAGATCTCCCATTCCGGCCAACCCGGAAAAGGTCAAAGGGGAGGCCCCCATGGCCACCCCCAGCCGGGCGATCTCCGCCAATCCCCGCGTGATCAGGGCCGCACGGGCATTGTGGCCGAAACGGAGGCCATCAGAGATCCCGGCTGCGATCGCGATCACGTTCTTCAGCGCCGCGCCCAACTCCACTCCCAACATGTCGGTATTGGTGTAAACCCGAAAGGCGGAAGTGGAGAAGAGCCGTTGAACCTGCCCGGCCGCTTCGGGTTCCTTAGAGGATGCAACCACCAACGTGGGATGCCCTTGACTCACCTCCCGGGCGAAGCTCGGTCCCGAAAGCACGGCAATCCTGGGTTGCAAGGCCGCTGGAACGGCCTCCTCCAATACTTGAGAGCAAGTGTAGAGCGAAAGCTTTTCCAATCCTTTGGAGGCACTAACGATCAGGGGATGAAACGGCAGGAAGGGAACCAACTCAGCGATGACGCCCCGTAACGTTTGAGAGGGACAAACCGTTATGAAGGACTCCGCTCCCCGCGCAACCTCCTCCAGGCTGGAAGCAGGATGAACCCCCGGGGACAGGGGAAAACCCGGCAGGTAAAGAGGGTTTTCCCGTTTTTGGATCATCACCTGGCACAGATCGCGCTCATAGACCCACAGCCCGACCTCCAATTCCCGATCGGCCAACAGATTGGCCAGCGTGGTGCCCCAGCTACCCGCCCCGATCACCGCCACCCTTTTCATAAATTTATCGTCCAGGAATTCCATTTTTTTAGTGACTAGGGACTAGTACACGTCCCCTCGGCTCTACCGCCTGGTCTCGATCGGAAAGTAGCTTAACTTTACCACTTTGACGGGATCATTTCAAGCGCAAGTTGCGCATTGCATCGCCCTTTGCAAGGACTCGCCAGTTGCCTTCGATCCATCTTTTGAAGTAGAACTCGCTCTCCTCGTCCTCGTTCAGGCGTTTGACCACTTCGCAGAACCATAAATCAAGCGGCGCCTCGTGGGCGTCAAGCCGGGGAAACGGGTTGTCGTCACCCTGGTCGATCGCCCTGCCGATCCGGTCCAGCATAGCCAACGCTAACTCCGGGACGTCGATCCGACGCACGCCTTCCCGTTTCATCAGGTTGTTGTAAACACAAGACATGGTCGTACCCCCGGGAATGAAGCCCAGCGCCCGGGTCCTCATGATCGGGAAGAAGATATCGAGGAGGATCTTTCCCGATCCATAGGCAGAGGCAGTGGCCTCCTGGAGGATATCCTTGGGCAGATAGAGACTTGTCGAATATGCGCCTTGCCGGCCGTACTCGGGAGCGGCAGGATCTCGGCTGCAACGATCCAGGCTGCCCCGCCAGTCAGCGAATGCGGTCGCTTCCACCTGAATGCCGGTCTTCTCCAGCTCGTGGGGGAACTGGACCGCCATCGTTCCCATGATAAACCGGGTGGCCTCGATGCTTCGTTCGTTGAGGGGGGAGAGCTGCCATTGAAAAAGCCCTTTCTCGTCCACGTCCTTTACGAACACCGGGGGACAACCCGGGAGGAGCCCAGAGCTAGCCGCCGCGACGGTATTGATATAGAGCACACGATCCGCGCCTCCCTCCCAGAGTGCGGACACGATCTTCTCGATCTCTTCTCCCTCCAAAGCCAGGCCGTCGTTGAGCCAGTGGAATCGCTTTCCGAGGCCGGCCTCCTCTGCCTGCCTCTGCATGGCGACTCCTGTCTCGTACCCGATGGATCGGGTCAGGTCTCGGGCAACGACGGTGAGACTGCCGGAGTCTCCAAGAAGGTTTAGGACCGCGGTTGCCAGGGCTCCCCCCAGGCCGGGCCCAGTGGCGCCGGCAAGAAGGAAATGTCTTCCTTCCAACCACTTCAGAGAATATGGCCCCGTCTTCACCAAGGGCGCCTGCGCGCCCCAGTTTTGGGCAAGAAGCTTTCGCGCCTCCTCGGGAAAAGAGGCAATCTCCTCCTTGGTCGGCCGGGGAATGGCAGGAGCACCTTCTTTGATGCGCAAGCCTGGTGCGGGCCTGGCAAAAGTACTCGGGATTTCGTACGACATTCGATCCTCCATGAATGAAATTTTTTACCGTGAAATTGCCCGAGTCTCTTTGGAGCTCAGTTTCATTCTCGGGGGGCGGTCAACTCTGCCTGGCTATGCCGGTTTAGGCCGGATAAAACCTTATAGAGGGCTTCCCTTATGTACGAGGGCGAATCTATTCGAATTATAGCCGCCTTGATTCCCCAGTCAAGCCTTTTGATAGACTATTCTTGACTTTTCCCCCCCGAATGTAATCCATTAAAAGAGACAGCAGCATAGAATTCACCAAGGGATTGCATCGGGAAGACTTACCAGGGGAGAGGCTAGAATCCTACAAGAGAGATTGGACCGGATAAAGGCAAGAGAGGCTCAACTCAAGGCAGAGCGAAGGCTTACGACGAGAGAGAGGGAAAGGCTGTGCGACATGCTCGATCGGAATAACAGGATGATTTTCAATATGGAACACAACCGGATGAAGCGATCGTAAGGGGAATGATTCCCTAGCCCTAGCTCATGGCTCGTAGCTCATAGCTATGAGCCATGAGCTACGAGCTCTTTAGCCCCTTATTGTTTCACCTGGACCTTGATCCCCATCTTCTCCCAGAACTCCAGCCTCGGCTGGGGCTCGGGAGGTATGCTGGCGAAACCGGTTACCGGGGGGAGTACGCCATCGACTTCTACCCAGGGGACCTGCTTGCGGATGCCCTGCATGTTGTAGTCGTCCTTCTCCTTGATCGCCCCCTCATGCACCATATAGATCGGAGTCTGGTGGATCGTTCTTCGCCCGGAGGGGAACTTGATGCTGTTGGTCTCCCGAGGGAACCAGTAGTTGGAGGGCCTCACCTGGAACCAGTCCTTCTCTAAGATCTTGAAGAGGATGCCCTGTCGGTCGAACTGCTCCTCATGGAGGTCCAGGAAATTCGTCTTCTCCACCCAGGTGATCCGCCGGCTCAGGTAGTAATTTTTCACGATCCAATGGATGCTCTCGACCACCAGGCAGGCCTGTCCCTTGTAAACGTCCTCCCCCAGGATCCGGTGCTCCTCCTCCCAGGGCTCCCGCCCTTCGTCGTCGTCGCGGGTGGTGATCATCATCCCCTCGTCCTGGCGCTTGGCAACCACGCTGCGGGTGACCTTGCGGGTTTTCTTGCTATACTGCCAGTTGTCGCTGTCCTTGCGGTATCCCGGCGCCGCCAGGTAAAAGGTCTTCATGGTGGTATCGCCCTTGGTCTCGGCCGGGCTGGTGAGCAGGGAGATGACCCGGTACTCGACGTCTCCCGGCTTGATCCCCTCCTGCTTCATGCGGGCGGTGTAGCCCGGGTAGTAGAACTTGTACTTCTGGAGGATGCCCGAGGCTCGGATGTTGCCCCCCCGGGCGGTGACATTGAGGCAGCGGTGGTAGATCGTGTAGTCGGGCTTGCCCCGCGTCTCGCGGTTGCTGTCCACATAGGTCATCACCTCCAGGCCGGTGTAGCCGTACTTCTTAATCTCCTCCTTCTCCCGGTCGGTGAGCTCCTTCTTCCCCTGCTGGAAGCGGGCCAGGTTGGGCCCAATCGCCTCCTTGGGGCTCACCCATGCCGGAACGGCGGCGATGGCATGGGCGGGAAACGCCAGGAAGAGGCCCAGCCAGAGCGCGAAAACAGGTTTTCTCCTTTGGATCACCGATCTGCCCTTTCCCATTTTCCTTTCCTCCCCTCATTTTGTCCACGGAACTGGGGCTGCGTCACAATTAGTGTCTGGACGAAAAAGGACAGGCCCTTCGACAAGCTCAGGGTGACCGGTCATGGTGAGCCTGTCGAACCATGACCGATTTTTGTAGCTACCTAAAAATCGGGGTTTTCGTTCAGACACTAGACTAGCCCGCTTCCCCCTCTCTCAGCACCGCCAGGGCTCCCTGCCGGGCCCGGGCCTGCGCCCTTCCCACGACCAGGCGCACCTTCCTGGGGGCGACGACCCATATCAGAGCGCTGGAGAGGTTGATGGCTGCCAGATCCACCAGGAATGCCGGCGTGTAACCTCCCGTAGTGTCGAAGATGTAGGCCGAGAAGAAAGGACCCAGGGCCCCGCCCGTCCCGGCGGCTACCAGGGAGAAGCCATAGATGGCCCCCAGGGACTTGCCCTGAAAGAGGTCGGCGCACGTCGGGGCCAGGATGGAGACGATGGCCCCGTAGCCCAGGCCGTATAAGCCGGCAGCCACATAGAGAAACCAGACCTGGGAGGGGTCCCGCACCGAGAGAAACAACAGGATGGCCACGGAGGCCAGGAACATCGTGAAGCTGTAAGTAAGCTCCCGGCCGATGCGATCTCCCATGCCCCCCCAGATGATCTTGGCGAAGGCCCCCAGAAAGAGGGTGAGGCCAAAGGCCCAACTGGCGGTGGTCTTGCTGAAGCCCATATCCACAGCGAAGGCCACCTCGTGCATCATCACCCCATAAACGCCGATCAGCAGGAGGAACTTGGTGGCAAAGAAAAGCCAGAACCGACGGGTGCGGAGCGCCCTCCCCAGCGTCCACTCCGTCTCGGCCCAGTCCCGGTCAACCACCATGTCCAGCCTGGGCCGGGGGGCAACCGCCGTCCCCTCCCGTTCGGGGGCCTCCCCATCCGGCAGGAGCCCCTTATCCTGTGGCCGGTGGCGCTGGAAGAGGGCCGTGGGCGGCGCGACGATCAGGAAGAGCCCCAGGCCCAGGAGGGCATAAGCCCAGCGAAAGCCGTAGTTCGAGATGAGCCACTGAGCCAACCGGGGGAGAAACCCACCGCCGAACCCCAGTCCCGCAGCGGCCAGGCCGATCACCAGCCCCCGGTTCTTGACGAACCAGTTGGAGAGGAGGGCGCTGTGCGGGGCCACGCCCAGTGAGACCATTCCCAGCGGAATCAGGACCCCACCGAAAAGGTATAGGTGCCAGAGCTGGCTGATCTGGCTGCAGCCAAGCAGCCCCAGGGCGATCAGCAGGGCCGCGGCGGGAAAGAGCTTACGGGGCCCGAACCGGTCGAACAGGGCCCCTGCCAGGGGTGCCGCGAAGGCATAAACGAGCATCTTCAAGCTGAAGGAACCGTAGGTCTGGGTCCGGGTCCACCCGAATTTCTCTTCCAGTTCGATGAAGAAGATGGGATACATGTAACGGACGCCATAACCCAGGGCCATGGATATAAACCCAATGGCCACCACGATCCACCCGTAGAAGAGCTTCTTCCTCTTCCCTTCCATTTCCCTACCCTCCCCCTTTTTGTATACGCGAATTAATGCCGCTAAGCACTAAATCCATCGGGGATTTTCCCGCCCGCCCTCCAGGGGAGCCAACCTATTTTTTCTTTTTCTCCAGGATCCTGGCGGCGAAGAGAGCCGCCCCCACGGCCCCAAGGAGCTGCGGGTCCACGGCGGAGGACGCCAGGGGCATTCCCAGCTTGTCCTCGATCATCTTGACCACGCCCACGTTCTTGGAGACCCCTCCGGCGATGATCACCTGAGGTTCTACCCCAACCCGGTAGAGCATCGAGATCAGGCGGTTGGCCACCGACATGTTCAGACCGGCGCAGATGTCCGCGGTAGGCTTCTTCTCGGCCATCAGCGTCGTGATCTCCGCCTCGGCGAAGACGCTGCACTGGCTGCTCACCTCCAGGACCTTTTCGCCCTGGAGGGAGAGGGGCCCCAAATTCTCCAGTTCCACATACAGGATCTTACACATCGTCTCCAGGAACCGGCCCGTCCCGGCCGCGCACTTATCGTTCATCACGAAGTCCTTGACCAACCCCTGGGCATCCACCCGGATGACCTTGCAGTCCTGTCCCCCGATGTCGATGACCGTCCGCACGGCGTTGTTCACCCAACTGGCCCCCAGGCCGTGGCAGGAGATCTCCGTGATATTCTTCTGGGCGAAGGGGATGTTCACCCGGCCATAGCCGGTGCCCACGCAAAACTCGATCTCTTCCAGCTTGATCCCGGCCTCCTTCAGGGCTGCCTCCATCGAGTTGATGGCCGTCCTTTCGCAAACCGTGGTCGAAGGCACGCAACTGGTGCCGATGATCTGGGAATCCTTCATGATTACCACCTTGCCCGTCGTTGAGCCACAATCACAGCCAGCCACGATCATCTTCTGACCCTCCTCATGCTTTGAGCGTTGTAAGTTGAAAGCCGTTGTATTCGGGTCAACTTAACCCCTGGGAACGCGGGCGCCCCCGCCCGCAAGGAGCGGCCAGGATGGCCGCGCTCCCAGGACTAAACCTTAAGTTGACACGAATGAAAGCCGTTGGGTCTAACCCGGCTCCACAAGCTCGTAACCCGCCCTGGGA
The DNA here is from genome assembly GCA_016176845.1 of Nitrospinota bacterium. GTDB lineage: Bacteria > 2-12-FULL-45-22 > 2-12-FULL-45-22 > 2-12-FULL-45-22 > JACOWJ01 > JACOWJ01. The sequence goes on along the minus strand of JACOWJ010000016.1, from coordinate 13,714 downwards.
TGACGAATAAAGGCGCCCGAAGGCCCTCCCCATGGGTCTTTAACGAGCATGTGCGAGAACTTACTGCAAAAATATCGAAGTCTCTCTGGCTGAGCGGCCCCAGATGCGAATCGGAATGAGAAGCGTCCGGAAGGTATTGCCAACTGGCGTCAGTGAGGCTGGCAGAAAAATAGGCGGTACATGAGGCAGCAGGTTATGGGCGCATAATATCGCAGGAGGTGGAGAAAGTCAAGGGGGTTTGCAACTCCTTATTTGACCCAACCTATCCATCCCCCCTGCCCCTTGGGGAAGATCTCTCGGGCCTTGGCGAGGGCCTTCTCGCAATCCCAGCGAGAAACTTGCGCCAAGCTGTACTAGTCCAGCTTGGCCTCCTTCAGGTTGGCCACAACGACCAGGATGCAGCTTTCCGGGTGGAGATAGGTTCGCGCGACTCGCAGCACGTCCTCTCGGGTGACGGAGCGGATGAGGGAGGGGTACCTCTCAGGATAGTCCAGGCCCAAGCCGTAGTATTCGACCTGAACGAGAAGGCCGGCCAGATTGGCTTGGGTGCCCAGCCGTAAGGGGAAGCTGCCGACAAGATATTTCTTGGCTCCCTCCAGCTCTTTGTCCGAGACCATCTCTTTCTGCAGACGCTCCATCTGCTGCAGGGCGAGGGAGATCGCCTCGCGGGCGGACGCATTTTTCGTCTGCAGGACGATCTGGAAGGGCCCCGGGTACCTGCCCGGATCGAAGCTGCTTCTCACCGAGTAGGCCAGTCCCCGCGCGCTCCGGATCTCCTCCACCAACCGGGAGGCGAAGCCCCCGCCCCCCAGGATGTAATTCATGACGGTGAGCGCGTAATAGTCCGGGTTCTCCCGGCTGATCCCCCCATGCCCGATCATGATGTTGGCCTGGGTGATCGGCCGGTCGATCTGGATCTTTTCAGGTCCCTGAGCGAATTGAGGGTTGACCGTAGACTTGGGGATCTTGCCCTGGGGCCAGGCGGTCAGCCGAAGGAGGAGCTTGGCCTGGGCCTCCTCCAGGGTGATATCTCCCACCACGGCCAGGATGGCGTTGTTGGGATGGTAATAGGTCCTGTAAAAGTCCACGAGCAGTTCACGGCTGAGTTTGGGGAGGGAGTCCCGGGTCCCTTCGACGGGATGGTCATAAGGACCGGAGGGAAAGAGGGCCTTCTGGAACGCCTTGGTCGCAACGGCCGTGGGTTGATCCTCAGCAGCCTGGATGCTCCCCAGCGTCTTCTCGATCTCCCGACGGATCTCCTCCTCCGGGAAGGTGGGTTGGGTGAGCGCCTCCAGGAAGAGATCGAGTCCCTGATCCAGGTCCTTTTTCAGGATTTGGAGGCTCAGCGTGGCATAATCCCTTCCCCCCGAGGCGTCCAGGGAAGCCCCGATGAAATCGAGCAGTTCGTTCAATACCGTGGCCCTGTGCTTTGAGGTCCCCAAGAGGAGCCCGTTGGCCGTCACGTAGGCCAGCCCCTCCTTTCCTTGAGGATCTCTCCAGGATCCTGCGTCCACCAGAAGCTGAAGGGTAACGAGGGGCAAGGAGTGCTCCTCGCTCACGAGGAGGACCAGCTGATTGGGAAGGATCGTTCGCTGCACGGGTGGTATGGCCAGAGCGGTGCGCTCCAGCAGCCCCAGTCCAAGCATGACATAGACGAGGAATCCAATAAGGGATGAGAATCTTGGGCTCCTGAGGAACGGGAACCTCCGGGCCGGTTTCTTCCCGGGTTGTCCCGGCCATAATGGGGGGGATGTGCTAACAAAGAACATGCGGTCTCCTTACCTGACAGGTTGTTTTTGGACGGGAGATCCGGGCTGCGGAGCTTTCTCCTCTTTGGGTGGCAGGGGTACGAGGACCCCCACGGTGCGGTTCTGGGGGATCAGGTAGCGGCTCGCCACCCGCTGGATCTCCTCGGGAGAGACCTTCCGGATGGAAGGGAGGTACTGGTCGATCGCCTTCCAGCCGAGCGCGATCTCGTGCTGGGCCAGGAGCATGGCCTGCTTGAAGATCGCGTCCTGTCCGGAGATAAAGGCGGCCTCGAGCTGGTTCTTTGCCTTTTCCAGTTCGTACTTCCCCACGGGCTCCCGCTGGAGCCGCGCGATCTCCTCGTCCAGAGCCCGCTCCACCTCAGCCGCCTCTTTGCCGGGAAGCGGGGTGGCAGTAAAAGAGAAGAGATTGGGGTCCCGGGAGAGCAGGGAATGGTCGGCCGCAACATCCAGCGCAAGTCGCTTCTCCCGGACGAGGGACTGGTAAAGCCGGGAGCTTTTCCCTTTGGCGAGAAGGGCAGCGATCAGCTCCAGCACGTAGCTATCCGGCTCTCGCAGGTTGGGGACATGATAGCCCATCACCAGGAAGGGGAGCCGTGCCTCCTTCTGCACCACGACCCTGCGCTCTCCGAGCTGAGGGGGATCAACGTTTTTCTCCTGGTTGGGCGCCGTCCCCGAGGAATGGGCTCCGAAGGCCTGCTCGATCTTCGGCAGGAGCGCCTCTTTCTTGAAGTCTCCCACGACCACCAGGAAGGCGTTGCTGGGGTTGTAATGGGCCTGGTAGTAAGCCTTCAGGTCCTCCAGGGTCAAATCGGCCAGGTCCCGCATCCAGCCGATGACGGGCCAGTGATAGGGCGATGTCTGAAACGCCGTGGCCTCTACCTGCTCCGAGAGATAGGCCTTGGGGCTGTCCTCCGTGCGAAGCCTCCGCTCCTCCATCACCACCATGCGCTCCGTGCGGAAGTCCGACTCTCGGAGGAGGAGATTCCGCATCCGGTCCGCCTCCAGCTCGATCGCCACGTCGACCCGATCTGCGCTGAGGTTCTCAAAGTAGGCGGTAAGATCCTGCGAGGTGAAGGCGTTGTTCACTCCCCCCTGTTCTTGGATGATGCGGGAGAATTCCTCGGGGCCGATCTTCTGGGTTCCTTTGAACATCATATGTTCGAGCATATGAGAGAGGCCCGTCTTGCCCCATACCTCGTTCCGGGAGCCCAAACGGTACCATACCTGGAAGGTGAGCATGGGAGCCTTGTGGTTCTCCAGGAGGATCACCTTCATGCCGTTGGAGAGGACCGTCTCCACCACGCGCTCGTCCATGCCGGCCCTCGCCTCCAAGGTGAAGAGGAGGCAGGCGAGCAGGAGGAGCACCGCCGCTCCTCCCTTTGCTTTCGCCGAATGGGTCACTTCCATCCTCCTTTCTGGTCCACGCAACGCCAGGCCGCCTGATAAATCTATCGCATAGGAATTTCCATTGTTGAGGGGCTAGGGGCTAAGTGTTAGCAACAATTCTTCTTCACTAGCCCCTAGTCCCTAATCCCTAGCCCCTAACTGGATCATTTTAAGATTCCTCTCAGGGGAGCTCATAGCACTCGATGGCCTCCCGGTCCCCGTAGGTCCCCCGGTGGAACCGGAACCTCCCCTCTGGCTGCGATTGGCTCCCCTCCAGGGTCTCCAGGAAGGGTTCGGTCTCCTCGGGCATGGCCCCCAGGATGCCGATGGGCGAATGTCTCGAAGCGCTCACAGGTCGCAAGCGGTTGCCTCCTCGTGCGAAAATGGTCGAAGGGCCCGGGAATGGCCGGGCGGCCTCGAATGCCAGTCGAAGCGGAGAGGGTGAGGTTCCATCGATATGGAAGCCCCCATGCCGCCCCATCTCCAGGTCAATCCCGATCCAGCAAGGACATGCCTTCCGGGGCGTAACGGGCACCCGACACCACCCCGGGCGCCATCAGTTCGCTCAGGTGCGCCACTTCCTGCGCCGACAGCACCACGTCCACCGCCGCGGCGTTCTCCTCCAGATAGCGGACGCGCTTGGTGCCGGGGATCGGGGCGATGTCGTCGCCCTGCGCCAGCAGCCAGGCCAGCGCCAGCTGACCCGCCGTACAGCCTTTCTGCTCTGCCAGGGCCGAGACGCGGGCGACCAGCTCCCGGTTCTTCTCGAAGTTCTCCCCTTGAAACCGCGGCATGGTGCGCCGCATGTCTTGCTCGTCCAGGCCCTCGGTCGATACCAGGCGGCCGGTCAGTATCGCGCGGCCCAACGGGCTGAACGGCACAAACCCCACCCCCAGCTCGCGACAGGCCGGCAGCACCCCGGATTCCGGGTCCCGTGTCCAGAGGGAGTATTCGCTTTGCACCGCTGCAATGGGGTGCACGGCGCAGGCCCTGCGCAGCGTCGCGGCAGAAACTTCCGACAATCCGAGATACCGGACCTTGCCCGCCGTGACGAGCTCCGCCATGGCGCCGACCGTCTCTTCGATCTCTACCTGCGGGTCCTTGCGGTGCAGGTAGTAGAGATCGATCACCTCCATCCCGAGCCGCGAAAGGCTGGCATCACACGCTTGCCGCACATACTCCGGCCGACCGTTGACGCTCCGTTTGCCCCCCGGCAATCGCACCATGCCAAACTTGGTGGCAATCTTCAGTTCATGGCGGATCGAGCCGAGCACCCGTCCGACCAGTTGCTCGTTGTGTCCCCAGCCATAGCCGTCTGCCGTATCGAAAAAGTCGATCCCCAGCTCCACCGCTCGACGCAGCGTCCGTTCGGACTCGGCAAGATCGGCCTTGCCATAGGACTGTGACATCCCCATGCAGCCCAGCCCGATCGCGGATACCGTAAGCCCCTTCGTCCCCAAGCTTGCGCGTCGCATTCGATCCCTCCTTTCGAGATACCCGGACGCCGAGCCCCAGTCAACCCCGAAGTAGCACACGATGTTCCTGGCCAGACCCTGGTCAATCGCGGCAGCCGCCAGCAGGGGAGCACCCACTACCCCCGCGCCCCCGAGCGACATACAGGCGGAGAACGTGCGATGCGCTATTCCCAGGTTGCGACCCACATCTTCCGCTTTAATCCGCGGCCACATGATGGTGGCATCGGTGACCAGACCATCGACTTCCTGCACCGAGAGGCCTGCATCCTCAATCGCCTTGAGAACGGCCTCCATGACGAGCTCTTCCAGGCTCTTCTCAGAAGCCCTGACAAATTCGGTTTCCCCGATGCCTACGATGGCAATCCTGTCTTTCAAGCTCTTGTCGGGCACTCGATTCTCTTTCGCAGATTCACTTCGGCCTCATGGGACCTGCTTTCTCGGCAGTGAGAAAAGGTTGGAAGCGACCGTGCAGGAACTACTGACCCTAAAGCAAGATGTGACAGGGAGAGAGCCAACCGTCCGGGAAAAGGTTGCCGCGGCTGCCATTACGTCGTTAGGCCGAGTTTTTCTTTTCTTTCTTTCCTCTTTGGCTTTATTTTACTATCGACTTTCTTGCGATTGATTTGCCTTCTTTTGCCTCTTGAGTTATTTCTCCCTTATTTACACTTTCTTCGTATCTTCTCAAAAATCCGGGGCAACTCGATTAACCTCTACCCCTAACCCATTGAAAAAATATGAAGTCTTCCGGAGGAATTTTCGGTTGTGCCCCGATTTATTGAGAAGGCACAAAAAATGATCATCCTGACCGACATGGGCTTCCATTTGGTAAATGGATAGTTGATCAGGGCCGCTCCTGGATCCCCGCTGCATGGTGAAAAGCGGCGATCGCCCGACAAGGGTCAAAGCCTTGACCCCAAATGGCCGGACCGTGCTCGCGGAAAAAGTGTTCCACATGCCGGCGAAACAGGAATAATGAGGATGATCGCGGGCTGGAGCGCAACGCCTTCCCACACACTTTGGCTAGTTGTCGTGGTGGCACTCCCTGCGTCCGTAACACCGCGATCAAATCTGCAACGTCCGCGTCCAGATAGCGTGCCAGCTTGTAAACCGCCCAATACGCTGGTTCCAACAGATGGACATAGGCACACCCGAATCGCCGGTAGAACCGCGTGTGGAGGTCATATCGGGGGACCGCAACGGACGACCAGCGGTCGATGTCCTGGGCATATTGTGCGGTTACGCCCGTTTCTTCCGCCGCCTCCATGATGGCAGATTCGACTGCCTCCCAGGTGGCTGCCTGCTCGTCAGGACCCGCGCGGAGGAGGATGCCGAAGTCAATGTCGCGGGTGGGGCGCGTCGAGCCCAGGAGCAGCCCTTCTGCCCCTCCGGTCACAATAATTTTCACGCGACAGGGCAATTTCCTCGCCAACGCGCGGAAGAAGGCATCCATGTCATCGCTACGAAGCTCATGCATCCTTTGCCTTCTGCGCGAAGGCCGCCAGGTATTTGTCCACCCGCGACAGAATCGCCTTCAGCATATCAGCGCTGTAACGCGCTGAGATGGCCTGCCAGTGGCGGGGGGCGTACCATTGCTCTCGCGCAACCCGATGAAAGCCAGGGGCACCAGATGCCGCCAACCGATTCAGCATCAACCTGGCCATATCGTCAGCGATCCGGTCCAACTCATGCCCCAAGCCCCGCTCCCCCATGACCACGGCCTGGGCAACTTCATCTAATGTATGGCGATCTGTAGGGATGATCCTCGGCATGGCTCGCTGGAAGCTCGAAACCCTCGAAACCTCTCTCAAGTTAGGGGTTAGGGATTAGGGACTAGGGGTTAGTGAAGAAGAACTTTTGCAAACCCCTAGCCTCTAGCCACTTAAAAATGGAAATTCCTATGCGATTAAACTACCAGTTTACCCCTGCCCGTAGGATACCGCATCTATCGGCCACAGGCAAGCTGAAAGCTTCACCAGACTCGGAGAAACCCTCCGAAAAACTGTTGACTTCGGTCAAGCCTATAGGCCGCTTCATCGGGCGCCTTTTGGACGGCTCGGGAGGCCTTCCGAGCGAGAGCCGGGCCGATTTCACCGTCCCCAGCCCGGGTCTCGATCAACGACTTCTCCTTCGCGCCCCAGCTCATTGTAGTGCGTATCGGGGATGACGTCCAATGGGTTAACAACGGCGCGGTGACGCATGTAATTACCAGCGACACCAGGGGCTGGGACTCGGGGGAGATAGCCCCTGTCACCTCTTGGGGGCGCAATTTCACGAGCGAGGGCTCCTTCCCCAATAGCCCGTTGTTTGTCATTCCTGCGAAAGCAGGAATCCAGATTTTGATATGAGTTGCCTGGATTCCCGCTTTCGCGGGAATGACGACTCGGACCAATCTATTTTTCGAAAGTCCCTAAAAAAATAATTCTTGCAAGTAGGGCCCATGGTGTCCGGCGGGCTCGGCCTGTCAGATGACCCCTTTCTCTCGGAGCCTTCCCATCTCTTCCGAAGTCAACTCCAACCAGCCCCCATAGACCTCTTCGTTATGTTGCCCCAACAGGGGGGCGGGGGCATGGACCCGGGCCGGCGTCAGGGAGTACTTGGAAGCCACACCGAAGAGTTTTAGCGGACCTGCGGTGGGGTGCTCTACTTCAGCCACCATCTCCCGCTCGCGGAAGTGAGGGTCCTGCACGATCTCCTCGAAGGAGAGGATGGGAGAGGCGACCAGACCGGCCTCCTCGAAACGATCCACCACCTCGGCCACCGTATTCCCCTGGGTCCAGGCGGCCACCTCCCCCTCGACGAACTGCCAGTTGGCGGCCCGCAGGGCGGGGGAAGCGGTGCGGGGATCCGCAATCAGCGCCTCCCGGCCCATCAGCCGGCAGAGCTTTGCCCAGTGGGAGTCGGAGGCCACCGCCATGATCACCCAGCCGTCCCGGCACGGGAAGGTGTTGGAGGGGGAGGCAAGCGGATGGCGGTTGCCGCAGCGCTCCCAGTGCCAGCCGGCATTGGCGGCGCCCATGATCCCGAAGGTGGTGGTGTAGAGGATGGCGTCCACCAGGTTCACGTCCACGTGCTGACCGCGGCCCGTCTTCATCCGGTGGACCAGGGCGGCCAGCGTGCCGAAGGCCCCCTGCCAGCCCCCCAGGTTGTCCGCGACGGCGTGGCCGGTCTTGGTGGGAGGCCCGTCGGGGTAGCCGGTGATGCTCATCAGCCCTCCCATCGCCTGGCCGATATGGTCGTAGCCCGGCCGATGGCTGTAAGGACCGTACTGGCCGTAGCCGGAGACTGAGGTATAGATGATGTCCGGCTTGACCTTCCGGATCTCCTGGTAGCCCAGGCCCCATCCCTCCATGGTGCCGGGCTTAAAATTCTCGATCACCACATCCACGTGGCGGGCCAACCGCCGGAAAAGCTCCTGTCCCTCCGGGTGCTTCAGGTTCAGCGTGATGCACTTCTTGTTGCGGTTGATGCTCAGGTAGTAGGCGCTACGGTCCAGCTCCGAGGGCCCCTCCACCTGGCAGTGGGTCACCTGCCGCAGCAGGTCCCCCTTCCCGGGCATCTCGCACTTCACCGATTCGGCCCCCAGGTCGGCCAGCAGGGTCCCTGCCAGGGGGCCGGCTGCCACGTTGGTGGCCTCCAGGACCCGGAACCCCTCCAGCGGCCCCCGGGAGTCGGGGAGGGCCTCCCGGTAGAACTCCTCTTTTCTCATGGATATGGATCTCCAGATGAAGAGGCCCTCTGCAGGGGGTTCTCTTTCCCCACGCACAGGGCCACAGCTCACCTTTGCGAAGGGCTCCACGCCTTCCACCCGGGGAGGAAATTCCTCTGAGGCGGGGGAATGCTAGCGCTTGAACTCCACGCAACAAAAGTATCCATTTACCGCAGAGAACGCAGAGGCCGCAGAGAAGAGGGAAAGAGGGTTCTCTATGCACTCTCCGCGCCCTCTGCGGTTTATTCGGATACCTTTTCCTCTGGAGCGGTACTTATTTGCAAAAGTGAGCGTTAGTTATTTTGACGGTTTCCGTCATTCCTGCCCCGCATCAAGTGCGGGGTAAACTCCAGCGGGAATCCAGAGAAATACTGGATTCCCGCTTAGACGGAAATGGGGATTCTTATACGCGAATTAACGCAACTAAGTACTAGATGATCTTCCCTTGCTGCAGTTGGGCCAGTTCCTCGGCCCCCAGGTCGAGCAGCTCCCCAAAGACCTCCTCGTTATGCTGGCCGATGGCCGGGGCGTGGGTTCGGACCTTGCACGGGGTGCGGGAGAACTTGGCCGCCACGCCGTAGATCGTCAGCTTGCCCACGTCGGGGTACTCCACCTCGGTCACCATCTCCCGCTCCCGCAGGTGCTCGTTCCGCACGATCTGGGGGAAATCGAAGATAGGGGTCACCACCAGCTGGGCCTCCTCCAGCTGCCGCACCACCTCCTCCACCGTCTTGTCCTGGGTCCACTCGCCCACCACCTGATTGATGAAGGGCAGGTTCTGCGCCCGCGCGACCGGAGTCTGCATCCGGGGGTCCTGGTAGAGCTCGGGCCGGCCGATGAGCGGCCAGAATCGCTTGTGGTGAGAATCGATCAGGACCAGGATGAAGACATAGCCGTCCTTGCAGCGGTAGACGTCGCAGGGGCCGCCGGCCGGGTTGCCGCTCCCCATCCGCTTCCAGTTGAAACCCGCGTTGGAGGCGGCCATCACGCCGTAGTCGCTGGTGTAGAGGATGGAATCGACCAGGCAGACGTCCACATGCTGACCCTCTCCGGTCATTTGTCGATGGTGCAGGGCCGCCAGGGCCCCAATGGCCCCCTGCCAGCCGGTGATATTGTCGGCCATGGCGTTTCCCGTGCGCGTGGGGGGGCCGTCCGCGTAGCCGTTGACATTCATCAGTCCCCCGATCGCCTGCCCCACGGGGTCATAGCCGGGCTTCTGGTGGTTGGGGCCGAACTGTCCGAAGCCCGAGACCGAGACATAGACGATATCGGGCTTGATCTTCTTGATCGCCTCGTAGCCCAGGCCCCATTTGTCCATCGTGCCGGGCTTGAAGTTCTGGACGATGACGTCCATCTTGGCCGCCAGCTTGCGGAAGACCTCCTGGCCGGCGGGGCGGTTGATCGCCAGGCTGATGTTCTTCTTGTTGCGGTTGATGCTGAGGTGGTAGCAGCTGGAGTTGAGCTTGGGCGCCCCCTCAATGAAGGGGGGGAGATGGCGCATGATGTCGCCCATCTCCGGCAGATCGATCTTGATCACATTCGCCCCCAGGTCGGCCAGGACCGTCCCGGCAATCGGGCCGGCCTGGGAGGTGGTTGCCTCCAATACCCGGACCCCCTGGAGGGGGCCCGTCATATCGGAGCGGGCCTCTCGGTAGAACTCCTCCTTTTTCATTCCTTTCCTCCCCCTGATCTCCCGGATTATCTTACTTTCGTCAGGTCCACGTCCTCGACCCACTTGAATCCCTGCGCGGGAAAGACGGGGTGGACCTTCATGTGTCGGCCGAAGCGCGGGGTCAGCGGTTCCGTGGCGTAGAGGAAGTTGGAAGCGAGCTTCGTCTTGCCCACCTCGACCAGCTCGTACTCCTTGCTGCCCAGTCCGTTGTAAACCCCGGCGTTCAGCTGCACGTCCTCGCTCTTGGCCCCGCCTGGCATCCAGGAGCTGCAGTGGGCGAACTTCATCGTGCCGGGGGCCATCACGTCGTGCTCCTCGGCGGCTGAGCCGAGGATCCCCTCGGACTGCTGGGCCATCTGGACGCAAGCGGTATCCATGGCCACCGGGTCGTAGGAGGCGAAGACGCCCATGTTGGGAATGATGGGCCGGTCGCTGAAGGTAACGCAGTCGCACCAGGGAACGATATCAATCGCCAGGGTAACGAAGCCCACCTTGCCGGGAGCGAAGGTCTTGACGGCGGCCCGGGCTGAATCGGCAATGCCCGCGGTGGTGGCGTCGAACCACTCGGGGATGAACTCGATGGCCCCACAGTGGAGCACCCCCACGCAAGCGAAGCAGCCGTGGCACTTGCTGCGGTCCCAATTGATGGTGGTATCGGTGATCTGGATGGCCCCCTCGGGACAGCAGATCTCGCAAGTCTGCCAGGTGGCGCAATTTCGCCCTTTGCACCGCTCCGGGTAGAGAGGGCGCATGTGGAACCCATATTTCGGGTGGCGGGAGAGGTGCAGGTTGTACTTCCCTCGCTTCGAGGCACAGCCAACGCCGATGTTCTTAATCGCCCCGCCGTAAGTGCCAACCGGATGGCCCTTAAAGTGGGAAAGGGCGATCATGGCGTCGGCCAGGGCGATGGCGGAGGCCACGTACTGTTCTTGGAGGATGAAACCTTCGGGCAGGTCCACCCGCACGTCGTCGTTGCCGATAAAGCCGTCGCCAATGACCACCGGACAGCCCAGCGTGCTCATGGTGAAGCCGTTGCGGGCGGCGGTCTTCAGGTAATCGACGGCGGTGGCCCGGGAGGCGTAGAGGCCCAGCAGCGTGGTCGTATCCACCACGAAGGGCTCCCCGCCCAGGCCCTTGATTTTGTCCGCCAGGGCCCGCACGTAAACGGGCCGGAGGTAAGCGGTGTTGTTGTACTCGCCCATGTGGAGCTTGATGGCCACCGAGTCGCCCGGCTTGATGGTATCGGCGAGCCCTGCAGCATCGAATACGGTAAGCATCTTGGCCACCAGGCTCTCCTTCACGCCGGAGGCCCGATCGTCCATAAAGTAGACCTTTGAAGCCATCTCCTGACCCTCCCTTGAAAGTTGCCGCGGGGCATGAGGGAGCCGCGGATCGCGCCCTTTGTCCCTGATGCCTCACGAAATTGGCCGCGTCGGCCGAGGTGGTTTGACCCGCCTAGTCTATCAAAATCCCGGGCCAAAACCAACCGGAAATTTCCGGACCTTCTCCCTTTTTCCCTTTTGCTGAATATGGATCATTCGTGTCAATCTAACCCCTGGGAACGCCGGCGTCCCCGCCGGCAAAGAGCGGCCAGGATGGCCGCGCTCCCAGGATTAAACCTTAAGTTGACACGAATGAATAGGAATTGACCTGGATTCTTCGGGGTGATATGCTAGGAGCAAGTTGTAACTTTAGAGGAGGTGTATATAGAATGACCATATCAATCACTACTGCCAAGGGGCAAGTGGTCATTCCGGCCGAGATCCGAGAAAGGTATGGGATCAGGAAGGGAAGCAAGGTCAGCATTGTGGACGAGGGCGGAGTGATCGTTCTTCGGCCTTTGATGGAGGACCCCATTGAGGGATCTCGGGGGATCCTGAAGGGGGAGACCTCCCTTCTCCAGGCCCTTCTAAAGGATCGGAGGGAAGCGGCCGAGCGTGACTGAGATCTATAGAGAAAAAAATTGCGACATTGAAAAGCGATATTTATAATGAAGATTTAACTATTAATTTGGCCTATAAGCTTCACAATCTATATTCAGCTTATGAAGATATCTTTAAATTGGTTGCTAGATTTTTCGAGAACCAAATCGAGGATATGGCAAGATATCATACAGACCTTCTTAAAAGAATGTTAATTGAAAGGTATAGGAATTTCCTTTTTCGTGTCAAGAGCTTTCAGCTCCATTTTGACGGACAAGGATCATTTGTGTCAACTTAAGGTTGGTGCTGGGAGCGCGGCCATCTTGGCCGCTCTTTGCGGGCGGGACGCCCGCGTTCCCAGAGGAGTTAAGTTGACACAAATGGACAAGGATGGACACAGATGAGCAAGGGATACGGATACCGGTTGGGCTATGACCAGCTGGGGAATCTGCTGCTGGCGGAGGGACTGGTCACCGAGGATCAGCTCAAGATGGCCCTGGACGAGCAGAGGAGAAAAGGGGGGCGGCTGGGAGAGATTATCGTGAGTCTCGGCTTCGCCTCGGAGATGGCGATCATGCGGCTGTTAGGGGCTCAATTGGGCATCCCTTGCCTGGACCTCGAGAGGGGTGTGGGTGAGATAGACCCCGCGCTGCTTTCCTTCCTCCCCGAGCAGCTCTTGCACCGTTACCAGGTCTTCCCCCTCTCCCGGGAGGGAAGGCGGCTCAGCCTGGCCATGGCGGATCCCTTTGACATCCCTGGCCATTGATTCCCTGAAGGCGCTGACAGGCTGTGAGATCAGCCCGGTGATCGCCTCCAGGGCCGGCCCGGCATTGGCCTCACCTTCGCCAACGGCCTGCGTCACATCCTGCGTCAGGACCCTGACATCATCATGGTGGGGGAGATCCGAGATCTGGAGACGGCAGAGATGGCCATCCGCTCGGCATTGACGGGCCACCTGGTCCTCAGTACCCTGCACGCCAACGACGCCGTCGGCACCGTGATCCGCCTGATCAACATGGGGATCGAGCCCTTCCTGGTCTGCTCGTCCCTAAGCCTGGCGGTGGCCCAGAGGCTGGTGCGGGTGGTCTGTCCCTCCTGTCGAGAGCCCTTCGTCCCTTCCCAGGAACTGCTCGCCAGCTTGGGGCTCAGGCCCGATGAGGGGGGAGAGGTCCTCTTCTACCGGGGAACCGGCTGCCGTCGGTGCAAGAACACGGGATATTACGGACGCACGGCGATCATCGAGATGCTGGAGATGAGGCAGGAGATCCGGGACCTTGTCTTGGGCCGGGCCCTCCTGGAGGCCCTGAGGTTGGTGAGCCAGACGAGTGGGAATCGGGTGGTGGAGAGGGCCATCCTGAACAGCATCGATGCCATCCGGAACGGGAGCTCGATCGCCGACTCCTTCAGGGCCGAGGGGATCTTTCCGGAGACCCTCATCCAACTGATTTACTCGGGAGAGGAAGCCGGAGAGTTGGAGAGAATGCTCAACAAAGGGGCCGATTTCTACGAGCAGCAGGTGGAGGCCTCCACCACCACCCTCACCTCCGTCCTGGAGCCGCTCCTCATCATCCTGGTGGGGGGCCTTGTGGGGATCATTCTGATCTGCCTTTTCCTGCCCATCTTCAACCTGGGAAAGGCCATCCGGGGTGGGAGGATGTAAGCTTAGAAGCCTCGCGTTTCCTGGAGCCGGCGGTATCTTCACGGTCTGCATCCGCCAGTCGGCGTTGAGGATCAGGAAGAGGGAGTAGTCGCTCGCCATTGACTTCTCCTCGTCTCCGTCGAGC
>JACOWJ010000015.1 GCA_016176845.1 Nitrospinota bacterium | reverse complement strand
ATAGGAATTTGTCTCGATAGGAATTTGCTTTGGGAGGAGATTATACCCGGGGGCAGAGAAAGTCAAGGGGGATTTTTCGGCTTGTGGTTAGGGTTGCAGCAAAGCCCAAGATGTGTGGGTAAGAAAAGGGCAAGAAAAAAGGGGACCAATGGGGTAGGGATGGGTGGAGGGAAAAACGAGAAAGGAGGAGTTTGTCCGGGGAAAATGAGGGCTTTGCAGGACGAAAAAAGCCCTTTGGGGGTAAGACCTCGCCAGGGAGATCGTGTGGGTTCGGTAGTAGCAGGTTAATGGAGATGGTGGACAGTGGACCTTTTAGATCAGCTGGGCCCAATGGCGCCGATATTGGCTGGCCGAGGGGTCTGGCAGGAGCACCCGGGGGGCTTCTACTTCCTCCTGGGTGGCTTTCCTGCGGATCCCACGGCTCTTGTTATTATACCAGCCATAATACCGGACCATCTGCTCTCCCCGGTCGGGGATGTGAGCCGTCAGGGCAGCCAGCCAATCAAAGTGGTGTGAAATGATCGCAGGGGCGAACCCGCGGGTCTCTCCCTGGAGCAGCTGGGCCTGCCCTACACCAGGCTCAGCTACGCCCGGTCGGTGATCTCCGTTAGCCGAGCCGCAAAAAATGAGAACGCGAAGGATGGAAACGCTATGGGGGAGAAGCAGGAGGATGTGTCAGAGAGGCTTTAAGTTTGCGCTCAGGGCGCTATCTCGTGCTGCGGGGGAGAAAGGAAGGGGCTTGTCAAGACGCACAAGAAGGACCATCTTTTTAAAGAAGACCCTGATATCAGGAAGCATCCTCCGTTTCGACGGTCAGGCGACAGTATTCAAGCTTCATGCAGGGGGGCCATGTTACCGCTGCTTATATCCAGAGATACCTCCAGCAGGTTTAATGAAGCAAAAGGAGCGCTTGCTGGCCCACTGCCGCACTTAAAAGGCAGGCGCCTGACCCAACCCGGCCGCGCGCAGGAGGTCGGCGGCCCAGGCGGCCTCCTCGTCGCTCAGAGGCGGGGGTGGGGGAGGCACGGAATAGTCCAGCAGGCGTTCGTAGCCGACCAGATCGAAACAGGCCCGGACGGCGGCCTGCAGATCCAGGGGCACATCGGGATCGGGGGGCAAGAGGGGGACCGGTACGGTGGGCAACGGCTGGCGAAGGGCAATGGGCCAGACCTGGGTATAGGGACGGCGTTGGACGCGGCTGAGATAAACGTAGTAGGGTGCGGGCGGGGGCTCGCCCAGCAGTTGGATGCGCGTGCCCTGGCGCAGCAGGTCAATCTCCAGGAGGTGGGTATGGGTCTTGAGCAGCTCCATCCGCCGCTCGGCGTAATCGCGCGCGCCCTCCCCATGCTTGTTGACCGGCGAAAGGATTTCGAGGATCGTGACCAGGAGGCGTTGGGCCACGTCGCGAATCTCGACGCTGAGCAGCGGCACCTCTTCGATCATGGGGCTGGGGAGCTCCACGGCCGGCTCGGCCACCGCCACGCCTGCCTCCTCCGCTCCACGGCTCGACGGGGCGTCCGGCGTCGTCACCACATGGACATCCGGGTAGATGACGCGCTCGGACGGCAAACCCACGATGCCCAGCGCGGGACGGTCGAGCACATACCGTTTCGCCAGCAGGGCCACATACCTGGGCACCAGGTGCGGCATCAATTGAGCGCGAATGGCGCCGGCCAGAGTCTCATGGAGCTCCTGCCACATCTCGCCTTCGAGGTAGGGATCCATGCCGGGAAACGGGGAGGACATTGCGCTTTCCTGTGGAATCTCTTAAGCCAGGAGCATTCTCCAGTCACCAGATTCCCTCGGTCCTGGCAGAGATTCGTTTCGGACGGAGGCATCTCCGTTCATTTGTGTCCACTTAAGGTTTAGTCCTGGGAGCGCGGCCATCCTGGCCGCTCTTTGCGGGCGGGGACGCCCGCGTTCCCAGGGGTTAAGTTGACACGAATGCATCTCCGTTTCTGATCGCCGCAAGGGGGAACAGCCGCAGCTAGCAAAATGAAAAGCTATTGCGGCAACTTCTTCGTGGCCACCTGGAGCCGGATCAAGGCCTTCTCCAAGGCGGCGCGGGCCCGTTCGAAATCCAGCTCTTCCGTCTTCTCTTCGAGGCGCTTCTCGGCCCGCATACGGGCCCGTTGGGCCCGCTCGATGTCAATCTCCTCGGCGGGCTCCGCGATCTCCGCCAGGATCACCATTTTGGCGGGCTCCACCTGCGCGTAGCCCCAGCTGACTGCCAGGTACCGGGTTTCCCGCTCCCGACGGTAGGCGACCTCGCCGATCTTCAGGGTGGTTAGGAACGGGATGTGTCCAGGCAGGACGCCAAAATACCCCTCACTTCCCGGGGCCGTGATCTCATCGACCATCTCTTTGACCAACTGGCGATCGGGGGTAACGATCTCCAGGGAGATTTTCTCTTCCATAACTCTTCAGCCTTTCGCGCTTCAAGGTGAAGGCCGGGCTGGTGCCCGGCGATCCCGGGAAAGCTGAGAATGGAAATTCCTGCTTTGAACTTAGATTGCTTCGTCGCTTGCGCTCCTCGCAATGACACAGAAGGCCAACCTTGTCATTGCGAGCGTAGTGAAGCAATCTCTCAAAAGGAAATTCCTATACCTTCAAGCTACCTTCAGCTTCTCCGCCTTCTCCAGGGCCTCATCCAGGTTGCCCACCATGTAGAAGGCCTGCTCGGGGATGTGATCCATATTGCCGGCCACGATCTCTTTGAAGCCCGCGATGGTATCCTTCAGCGGGACGTAGCGACCCGGCGTGCCGGTGAAGGTCTCGGCCACGAAGAAGGGCTGGGAGAGGAACCGCTGGATCTTTCGGGCCCGGCTCACGGTCAGCTTGTCCTCCTCCGAGAGCTCGTCCATCCCCAGGATGGCGATGATGTCCTGCAGGTCCTTGTACCGCTGGAGAACTGCCTGTACCTGGCGGGCCGAGGTGTAATGTTCCGTACCGATGATCCGGGGGTCCAGGATACGCGAGGTAGAATCGAGCGGGTCCACCGCCGGATAGATCCCCAGCTCGGCGATCTGACGAGAGAGGACGGTGGTGGCATCCAGGTGAGCGAAGGTGGTGGCCGGAGCCGGGTCGGTCAGATCGTCGGCCGGCACGTAAATCGCCTGCACCGAGGTGATCGAGCCCTTGCGGGTGGAGGTAATCCGCTCCTGCAGGTGGCCCATCTCCGTGGCCAGCGTCGGCTGGTAGCCTACGGCGGAGGGCATCCGGCCCAGCAAGGCCGAGACCTCGGAGCCGGCCTGGGTGAAACGGAAGATGTTGTCGATGAAGAGGAGGACGTCCTTCCCCTCCTCATCCCGGAAGTACTCGGCCACCGTGAGGCCGGTCAGCCCGACCCGCAGGCGGGCCCCCGGGGGCTCGGTCATCTGGCCGTAAATGAGTGCGGTCTTTTCAATGACCCCCGAGTGCTTCATCTCCAGCCACAGGTCGTTTCCCTCGCGGGTGCGCTCTCCCACGCCGGAGAAGACGGAGAACCCACCGTGCTCGGTGGCGATGTTGCGGATCAGCTCCATCACGATGACCGTCTTGCCCACGCCCGCCCCACCGAACAAGCCGGTCTTTCCCCCCTTCATGTAAGGCTCGAGCAGGTCGATCACCTTGATCCCGGTTTCCAGCATCTCGATGGTGGTCTCCTGCTCCTCGTAGGAGGGGGCCGGACGATGGATGGGATAGCGCTTCTGGGTCGGGACGGGGCCCAGCCGGTCCACGGGGTTGCCAATCACGTTGATGACGCGCCCCAGCACCTCTGGCCCCACCGGAACCGAGATCGGCTCTCCCACATCGATCGCCTTCATGCCCCTCACCAGCCCCTCCGTAGGCTCCATGGCGACGGTCCGCACCGTGTTCTCTCCCAGGTGCTGGGCCACCTCGACGATGATCTCCTCCGGCTCGCTGTGATCATCCCGGGCGATTCCCTCTTCGCTCTTAACGATCCGAATGGCATTGTAGATGGCGGGCAAATGGCCAGGCTCAAACTCGATGTCCACGACCGGCCCGATGATCTGCACGATCCTACCAACGTTCATAAGCGTTCTCCTGTTCTCAGGGCAATCATCCATCAGCGGTCAGCCGCCAGCAAGGGGAGGTTCCTTCCCTGTTCGTTGATTACTGAATGCTGATGGCTTCGCTAGCCTTTCAGCGCATCGGCTCCGCTCACTACCTCGATCAGTTCCTTGGTGATGGCGGCCTGCCTGGCCTTATTGAAGGTAAGGGTCAGATGGTCGATCATCTCCGCAGCGTTTTCCGTGGCCGAGTCCATGGCCGTCATTCGTGCGGCATATTCGCCGGCTGCGGATTCCAGCAGGGCCTGGTAAATCTGAACCTCCACGTACTTCCTGAGCAGCTCGTCGATCACCTGACCGGCCGACGGCTCGTAGATGAAGTCGATCAGGTCCTCCTTGACGGGGCCTGCGGGCGTGATGGGCAGGAGGGGCCGGATGGTCACGCGCTGTGACATGGTGGACTTGAACTCGTTGAAGATCAGGTAGACCCGGTCCGTTTCCCCCTGCAGGTAGTCCGCCAGGATTTCCTGCCCGATATTGGCCGCGATGGGATAGGAAAGGGCCCGGAATATATCCAGATATTCCCGCTTGATTTGGACCTTCCTCCGCCGGAAGAAGTCCTTCCCCTTTCTTCCGATGAGGCCCAAGCCGATCTCCTCCCCTGGATGCTCCCCCAGGAAATGGGTGGTCTGGCGCAGGACGTTGCTGTTAAAGCCGCCACACAGACCTTTGTCGGCCGTGATGACCACGACTTCCCATCGGTTCCCCTCCCGAGGGGCCAGGAGAGGATGGCTCTCCGGGGCGGCCCGCTGAGCCAAACTGGTGACCACCTCTGCCATCTTCCAGGCGTATGGCCTGGCCGCCATCAGCCGGTCCTGCGAGCGTCTCAGTTTGGCCGCCGCGACCATCTTCATGGCCCGGGTGATCTTCTGGGTGTTCTTCACGCTGGTGATTCGACGTTTGATGGCCCGGAGGCTCGGCATTGAAATGACTCCTTAGCTGGGCGAGAAGCTGGCCTTGAACTCCTGGATTGCTGCCCGGAGCTGCTTATCCAAGTCGGGGTTGATCTCCTTCTTCTCCCGGAGCTCCGT
Organism: Nitrospinota bacterium; assembly: GCA_016176845.1. Lineage (GTDB taxonomy): Bacteria > 2-12-FULL-45-22 > 2-12-FULL-45-22 > 2-12-FULL-45-22 > JACOWJ01 > JACOWJ01. The sequence continues at coordinate 12,043 of JACOWJ010000015.1, read as the reverse complement.
CAGGATCGTGGTATGCCGGCTCTCCATGAACTCGTGGAATTCCCGCTCGAACTTCTCGCAGCTCTCCACCGGGATATCATCCAGGTAACCGTTGACCCCCACGAAGATGATGGCGATCTGTTTTTGCACCGGCAGGGGTTGGTACTGGCCCTGCTTCAGGATCTCGACCATCCGCTCGCCCCGCGCCAGCTGGGCCTGGGTGACGGGGTCGAGCTCGCTGCCGAACTGGGCGAAGGCCGCCATCTCTCGGTACTGGGCCAGGTCCAGCCGCAGCCTTCCGGCTACCTGCTTCATCGCCTTGATCTGGGCGGCTCCTCCCACCCGGGAAACGGAGAGCCCTACGTTGATGGCCGGCCGCACCCCGGAGTAGAAGAGCTCCGACTCCAGGTAGATCTGCCCGTCGGTGATGGAGATGACGTTGGTCGGGATGTAGGCCGAGACGTCTCCCGCCTGGGTCTCGATGATGGGCAGGGCGGTCAACGACCCTCCACCAAACTCCGTGCTAAGCTTGGACGCTCTCTCCAGCAAGCGGGAGTGAAGGTAGAAGACATCACCCGGATAGGCCTCGCGGCCCGGAGGCCGGCGCAGCAACAGCGAAAGCTGCCGGTATGCGGCAGCCTGTTTGGACAGGTCATCGTAAATGATCAGGGAATGGCGGCCCGTATCCCGGAAGTATTCTCCCATGGCACAGCCTGCGTAGGGGGCGATGTACTGCAGGGGAGCAGGCTCGCTGGCTGTGGCTGCCACCACGATGCAGTAATCCATGGCCCCGTACTCTTCCAGGGTCCTGACCAGCTGAGCCACGGTGGACCGCTTCTGGCCGATGGCCACGTAGATGCAGTAAACGTCCCCGCCCTTCTGGTTGATGATCGTGTCCAGGGCCACCGCGGTCTTCCCGGTCTGCCGGTCTCCGATGATCAACTCCCGCTGACCCCGGCCGATGGGGATCATCGAGTCGATCGCCTTGAGGCCGGTCTGCAGCGGCTGGTTCACCGGCAATCGGTCCACGACGCCAGGGGCCAACCGTTCGATGGGGCGGAATTCCTGGGCCTCGATCGGCCCCTTGCCGTCCACCGGCTGCCCCAGGGAGTTGACCACCCGGCCTAGCAAGGCCTCGCCCACGGGAATCTCGACGATGCGCCGGGTCCGCTTAACGGTATCCCCCTCCTTGATCACCGTGTAGTCGCCCAGGAGGACGGACCCGACGTTGTCCTCTTCCAGGTTCAGGGCCATGCCATAGACGGACTGGGGGAACTCCAGCAGCTCCCCGTACATCACCTTTTCCAGCCCATAGATGCGGGCGATCCCGTCGCCGGCGGCGATGACGTAGCCGATCTCGTCTAGCTCTACGGCCCTTTCGTATCCCTCGATTCGCTGTCGTATAATCTCGCTGATCTCATCAGCCTTGATCTCGACCATGTCTTCACCTCCTGATCAGTTCTTCCTTCAGGTTCTCCAGCTGTCTCTTGAGGCTGCCATCGTATACCGTGCTGCCGATCTGCACCACCATTCCCCCGATCAGCTGGGGGTCGGTCTTCAGGCTCAGGATGACCTCTTTCGCCCCGGTGAGCGCGTGCAGTTTGGCCTTCAGCTCGAGCTCTTCCTTCTCAGACAAGGGCCATGCTGCCGTTACCGTCGCCTGGGCCTTGTTCAAGATCTGATAAGAGAGCTGCTCGAAGACCGAGGCGATGATGGAGAGGTTCCTCAGCCGGCCCTTCTCCAGCAAAAGGGTGATGAAATTGGCTACCACGGGCAATGGGCCGGTACGCTGGATTAGCTCTTCCAGCAGCTTCTTCTTATGATGGATGCTGATGCTGGGGTTGTAAAAGATGCTCTGGAGACCTGGGTTGTCCTCTAGCAAGGTACAGAAACTTTTAAGCTCTTGAGAGACCTTCTCGAAGTTGCCCTCGATCGCCCCGTCCGCCTTCTTGACCACTTCAAACAGGGCCTTGGCATATCTCCGGGCGAGAAGCGTTCCGATCAATTTCCATCTCCTATCACGGATAAATAGTCCTTGAACAGCCTCCCCTGATCCTCCAGGGTGATATGATCTTTTAGGGCCTGCTCAGCCAGGGAGAGGGCCAGCAGCGCGGCTTCCGCCTGGAGATTGCTGCGGGCCTTTTTGACCTCCTGCTCGATGTTCAACCTGGCCTGCTGAAGGATCCTCTGGGCGGCCTGCTCGGCCTCTTCCTTAAGCCTTCGCTGCAGTTCCACCGCACCTCGCTCGGCCTCTGCCCTCATCTGGGCCACCTCCTGGTCCGCGTTCTTCAGTTTCTGCTCGCACTCCAGCATTCGCCTTTCGATCTCCTGGCGAGCCTTCCGGGCCTCCTGAATCGCCCCGGCGATCCGCTCTCTCCTTTCGGCAAAATAAGCGGTGATCTGCTTGCCCGCCAGGTAATAGAGGGCGACCACCAGGATGACGAAGTTGATGCTGTGAAAGAAAAAAGGCCAGAAGGTGGATCTTCCTCCCGCATGGCCGCCCTCCCCGGCAGCCAGGGCCCAGCCGACCTCTCCCAAAATCATCAGAATTGACGCCATCCAGAAAAAAATCCGCCAGCCGAAGGCCCGCAGCTTGTGGCCTCTAGTCCTGAGGATCTTACTGTCTGTGAAGCCCATCATCTCTTCTCCCCGATTCGAGGGCATCAAAAAATCGCCCTTCCCAAGAGCTTCTCCGCGATAACCAGAGAAAGCTGCTCGGTTTGCCTTCGCAGACTCCTCTTGGCCTCTTCCCCTTCCTGCTGGATGCGGGCCATCGCCGCCTGAAGGAGAGAAGAGGCCTCTTCTCTGGCCTTTTCGATGATCCTCCGCTGATCTCCCTCGGCATCCTTGCGGACTGAGGTGATCCTTTCGGCCATCTCCCGTCTGGCCTGATCGATGATGGCGTTGTACTGAGTCAGGCGCTCCTCCAGCAGCGTCTGCTTGGCCTCGACTTCTTTCCAGGTCCCGGAGATGGCATGCTCACGCCGCTCCAGCAAATGGGAAACGGGCTTGAAAAGCCACTGATTCAAGATGAACATCGCCCCAAAGAAGATGGCCAGCTGCAGCACAAAGGTATAGTTAAGCGCCAGTCCTTCCATATCTTGGGTCTCTCCTTCCGCGTAAACACTGCCTTTCGATGTTGAGCCCCAGCCAATTGTAGCCCCCCCCGATTTCTCGCGGCGACCCGGTTTCATCCCAATCCCCGCAACGATTGGCAGGCGTTACCGATGAGGTTTCGGGCCTTAACTTTCAAGTTAAACAGGGGTTAGGGATTAGGGGCTAGTGAAGAAGAACTTTTGCTAACCTCTAGCCCCTCAAAAATGGAAATTCCTAAGCGATCAAGAATTGGTAATTGTTACCATAGAAAGCGGTAATTGTCAACTTCCCATTTTCCTCTTGACAAAATCCCTCCAGAGATTCTAATAAGGGAGAAATTTGAGGCTTAGCGGCCTCTTTGCCGGATCGAGCTCTCACGAGCGCCGGGGGGGGCCTGCCTCACTACGTAGCCCCCCCTTGGGGCCGGAGATGTTGGGGCAGGGGGGGGCCTAGCGCTTAGGAATAGTGACCGAATAACTTTCCCATGGTCGAATGGGATAATAGGTTTTAAGTTTTAAGTTTTAGGTTTTAGGGTTAAAACTTAAAACCTAAAACCTAAAACTTTCTGCAGGGAACCAAATGGGCAAGTTATTTAGTCCATGATCCTTAGTTGCTTTAATCAGCGTATCCGAATTGCCATTCAAGTGCACGTTCAGGAGGGTAGGGGCTTGGAAGAGGAGGCGATCTATCGGCGAATCGCCCTGGTGAGGGAGACAGGCAAGAAGGCCATCCAGGCCACCATCATCTCGAAGAAGGGCTCTGCCCCCCGGGAGTTGGGGGCGAAGCTGTTGGTCGAGGAGGATGGCGCCACATTGGGCTCGATCAGCGGCGGCTGTGTGGAGGCCGAGACCTGGCAGGAAGCCATGCAGATGATGAAAGGGGGCTTGCAGAGGCGGACGAGGACGCTGGGCTTTCACCTCACGGAGAAAGAGGCCGTGGAGAGCGGGCTCATTTGTGGCGGAGCCCTGGAAATCTATCTGGAGCCCGTTTCGCCAGGTTTCCTGGGAGGAGGAGATATTTACCGTGAGATCGTTGCCCTTCAAGCCCGGGGAGAGAAAGGGGCCCTGGCGACGCTCATCCATGGGGAGGGAGGAGATCCATGCTCCTGCGCCCATGACGAACCGGGGGTTCCCGGGAGGGAGGGAAGGCAGCTGTTCGAGATGAAGGGGCCCATCCTGGGCTCTCCCTTCGAGAATAAGGCCTGGGAAGACAAGGTGGCTGAGCTGGCCGGTCGCGTGATGGCGGAGGAGAAGCCCCAACTCCTGGAACTGCCCGGGGGACTCCGGATCTTCCTCGAGCCCATCCTGACTTCCCCCGTTCTCTATTTATTTGGCGCGGGCCACATCTCTCTGCCTCTGTCCCGTCTGGGGAAGATGTTGGGATTTAAACTGATTGTGATCGATGACCGGGAGGTCTATGCCAACCCCGACCGGTTTCCAGAAGCCGACGAGATTCACGCCCGGGAATTCGCGGAGGTCTTTCGCGACCTGGCTCCCCATTCTTCCTCTTATATCGTGATCGTCACTCGCGGACATCTCCACGATGAGTTGGTCCTGGAATGGGCGGTGAGGCAGACCGCCCGTTACATTGGCATGATCGGGAGCCGGCAAAAGATCCGAAGGGTCTATGCCAATCTGATGGAGCGAGGCATCCCTCCAGAGCTCTTGGCCCGAGTCCATTCTCCGATAGGCCTATCCATCGGAGCCGAGACCCCCGAGGAGATCGCGGTAAGCATCGCAGCCCAATTGGTTCAAATCCGACGGGAACGAACCCCCAGCATGGGCTCGAAGTCCTTCACTCAATAATCCCCCATGGCCCTTGGGGCACCCAAGCCCATGAAAATGGCCTGTGAGGCTCCCTCTCCCTTCGGGGGAGAGGGTTGGGGTGAGGGGCTATTTTCGTATCAAGCGTTTGTCGTTTGTCCTCCCTGGGAATAGCTAACCGAAGTCGCGCCTGGAGGCGCTTCTACATCTGCGGAGGTGCTCTGTTGAAGGAGAAAATGGGGTCTTTCATCACTCTGGGGGTAATGGGAACGGTATTGGCCCTCTATGGCTGCGAAGCCCTCGCAAAGAAGAAAGAGCTTTCCCTCCAACCGAAGGAAGAGGTCCAGATCCATATCGCTCAGCCCGCGCCGCACGGGGAATCGCCCATCCTGCTCCAAGATGGCCCCGAAGGGAAGGAAGAGGTCGAGAGGGAAGTCAGCTTGGGGACGAGGTTGGAGGAGCTCAAAGTGGACCTGATCCGGCATAATTACGGGCACCTGATCGAACAGATCGACGAAGGGCTCTTTCCCTACCGCCAGTTGGAGCAGAGGCTGCGAGAGTTGACCGGAATAGACTTCCAGGATAAGCCCCTTCCCCGGCTCAGGGTGCGATCTTTTAGCGGAGACGGCGATAGCCCTTGGGGGCTCGAGGATATCGCCGCCCTGTATAAGAGAGAGGAAAACGCCATCTATTTCGATCCCTCCATCCTGGCTGAGCGAGAAAAAGAGGCGATCTATCATGAATTTTTTCACAGCAAGGGCTACTTCGCTCCCGGCGAGTTGAACGAGGGGTTCGTGGAGTACCTGACCATATTGGCCACCGGGCTTCCTCCGGCCCGATACGGGATCAGGGCCTTTAATGTGCATAACCTGGTCTTCCTGGTTGGCCGGGTCGCTTCAGAGGCGATTCGGAACCCTATAAGGCTCCTTCCACCCGAAGAGAAGGGAAAGGAGCGAGAGCTTCTGGATCGGCTGTTAAAGGGGGATTTGGGGGAGGCCGAGGGGTCCGCCTCCAAAGGGGCCCTACCCAATGGGGCTCCCCCCTCGCCCCACAGGGTAGGGTCCTCCCTAGAACCTGAAAAAAAGGAGGTCCTCAAGCAGGGCCTTTCTTTGATGGCCGCGGCCTTTCACCAGGGCTCCCTGGCCCCTCTGATTTCCTGGCTGAACCATCAAGAGCCCGCCCTGGGAGATCGATTATTGGTCCAGCCCTTTCGAGCCGAAGAGGATGGGCTGGAATCTCTCCGGTTGGCCCTGGCCCTGGAGGATGGGCTCAATGCCAGGGGCTTCGGTCTGCAAGAATGGCCGGAGGCCGAGCTGTTGTTGGGCAACTTCGGATTCATCAGCTTTTCCCAGGAGCTTTATCCGACGGTCCTCGATTTTTGTGAAAAGGTCCTGAAGACCAGGCCCGACTCCACCCTCTCTCCCCATCTGCATGTCGCCATGGGCAATCTTTACCTCAAGCAGGGAGTCCCTTTGAAGGCCAAAGAGAGTTACGGAAGGGCCCTGGAAGAGCTGGGGGAGGATAGGTTCCCCAAAGAATTGGTGAAGTTGAGCCTGGTCGCTTGCTACCGAAGCCTGGGGCTTTTCCCCCAGGCACTGGCCACCCTGGAGGAGCTCTGCCGCAGCCAGCAATCCTTCCTTCGGGCCAAGGCCTATTTCCTTCGCGCGGAGATTTACGCCCAACAAAAAGAGTATCGGAAGGCCTTACGGGAGCTCTATCAGCTCCGGAGCCAGCCATTGGGGTTGCAGAACGCCTGGTACCTGGCCAACAGCTACCTGGAAGCGGGCAAGCTCTTGGCCCAGGGAAGGAGCTATCAAGAGGCCCTGGGGGAGTTGGCCGAGGGGATCAAGCGGTTTCCCGATGCGGTGGCGGCCGTGGAGGCCAAGCTCAAGATCGGGGAGATTTACGAGAAACTGCGCCTTTACAGGCAAGCACGCGACTCTTACCTTTGGTTGGTCCAGGAGCGTCCCCTGTTCCATTGGGCCACTCTGGCCCGATTCCGCCTGGGCAATCTCTACCTCACGGTCTATCGGGACCGCCAGGTGGCGCTGAAATACTTCCATGAGGTAATCCTTCGAGCCCCCTTTTCTCAGGAGGCTGCGCTCTCCCGGAAAATTTGTCAGGATTTGGAGCAGCATTTTCCCAATTCATAGGTGGCGATCTGAAATTGCACCCCTATCCGCCCATGGGCGGATAGGTCGGAGGCAACCGCTATCCGACCCCCAGGTCCGGATCTCAGCCAAAGGACTTGACTTCTCTCGTTGGCTCATGCTATAAAGGTTTTCTACGCTTACAGTAAACCGACATGGCAAACCCAAATTGGCCGCCTCCGCGAATGAACATGGGCCTCCGAGAGCCATTGGCATTTTTACGGTAAAATTGTCAGTTGAGCAAGGGTTCGGAATGGATGGTTCCGGGACGTACGACCATTGCACTGCCGAAGGAATGAGAGATGGCCAGAAAAATTGATATCCTGGAAAAGATTCGCGGCTTTTCCCTGACACGAACCTTGCTCATTTCCTCATGGGTCTGCCTGGTCCTATCCGTCGCTGCTTTTGCTTATCTCTCTCATTACTTCTTCCATCGGTATCTCTCAATCGATCGCAAATTGACCGCTTTACAGAGAGGCGAGAAGTCCAACCTCTTGGCATTAAAGGCCCTGGAAAAGGAGAGCGAGCTCCAGCAGAGCCATTTCAAGAATTTCAGCCAGAGCTTGGAATCTTTACAGGAACAAATGGTCCGGCTGCAGCAGTTCAGCCAGAAGCTCAAGGAGTTGAGTGCGACAGGATTCCCGTCGAAAAAACCCCTTAGAGCTCCGAACATCGGGGGGCCTGCGCCCTCTTCTCTGGCCAGGGTTGAGAAGGAAGCTGCGCTGCGAGAGGATATCCTGCGCCGCATCTATGGGCAGCTCCTGGATATCCGGCAGCAGATCTCCGCGCAAGAGAGGAGCTTTCAGGAGATCGAGCAGGTCCTGGAGAAGCAGAAGATCCTGCTGGCATCCACCCCCTCCCTCTGGCCTACTCGAGGATGGGTGAGCTCTGGTTTCGGGAACCGACTCTCTCCTTTCAGCGGCCGTTGGGAGCAGCACGAGGGGGTCGATATCGCCTCGTATGATGGCACCCCGGTGAGGGCTCCAGCCGATGGGCGAGTGATCGAAGCAGGAAGCCGGCCAGGCTATGGCAACTTTATTGTGATCGATCACGGCCACGATATCGTTACCCGCTATGGCCATAACCGGAAGATTTGGGTCAAGGTAAGCCAGAAGGTAAGGCGGGGAGAGATCATCGCCGAGGTGGGGAACACGGGTCGAAGCACAGGGCCTCATCTCCATTACGAGGTGCTCGTGAAGGGTATACCGGTAAATCCGATGGCCTATATCCTGGATTAACCGGGCAGATGGGCCCGGAAATAATGAAGAGAGAAGTCGTCATTTTGGGGGTTGGCAACCTCCTCTTGCGGGATGAGGGGATCGGGATCCACGCCATTCAGGAGCTACAGGCCCATTATGCCTTTGAGGAAAACGTTTGCCTGATCGATGGGGGCACTGGAGGGTTGGGTCTTCTTCCTGCAATCCAGGGGGCAGAGCATCTGATTGTTCTTGATGCTGTGCAGGCAGACCGTCCCCCAGGATCCATCTTTCAATTCGCGCTTGCGGACATCCTCTGTGAGACCTCCCCGCAGCTTTCCCCCCACGAGCTAGACCTGCCTGGAGTCCTGAAGCTGGCGGAGGCCTTGTGCCAGGCCCCCGCGTCGGTAGTCTTCTTCGGAGTTCAGCCGCAGGAGGTCTCCTACGGCCTGGAGCTGACCCCCTCGGTTCAAGCAGCCATGCCGGTTCTGGTGCAACGGGTCTTAGGGGAGCTCGATCGACTGCGAATCGGCTGGAGGCGGCTGGTGGAGGAGGAGAAATGTCCTATGCTTTCCCCCGAAAGATGAGCCAGTCTCTTATCATGAAAACGCTCGCTCGAAAGCGATATGGGCTTCCCCTTTTGATCCTCCTGATGCTTCTGCCTTCCTGTTCCTGGCTCAAGAGGGCCATGAAGCCCGAGATCTCGCTGGAAAACGTTATTGTGAAGGAGGTTTCCCTTTCCGCGGCCTCTCTCGTGCTGGAGGTCAAGGTCGAAAACCCCAATCTCTTCGATATTACCTTGAAAGGGCTCGATTTCAATCTTTATCTGAACGATTCCTTTGTGGGAAAGGGCCTCGTGGGGGAGAACGTTGCCATCAAGAGGCGGGAGACCACCATCGTGCCGGTTCCCTTTTCCGCTCAGTATCAAGACCTGTGGGAGATGGTCCGGCTTCTTTTGCGAGATGGTCCGAAGGACTATCGGATCCAGGGCACGGTCACGCTGGACACCTTCTTCTGGGACACCCAGAAGGCCTTTGATCGCCGGGGGAAGCTAAAGCTCAAAGGCAAAAAGTTGCGACGCATCTTCCCTTCGGGGTTGTTCAAACAGGAGAAACCTTCCGAGGGGTTCTAACGGCCTATTCGAATGTTCCCTCTCGGGGGCGGCGAGCTCTGCCGGGCCATGGCGGTTGGGAGGGGAGAGTCTTTAAGGCAGGGCAGAGCGCGCGCAGCGAAACCCCACGTTGGGGAGAAAGCTCTTGGGGCTCATGCCCAGGCGGGCCGTGGCACGGACCATCCCCTTGTCATGGATGAAGGAGCCCCCCCTCACTACCCGCTCCTTGCCCGAACCAGGCCCTTTGGGGTTGGAGGTGGCGCTCTTTTTATAGGCATCTTGGTCGAACCAATCGGCGCACCACTCGGCTACGTTCCCCGACATGTCGAAGAGCTGATAGGGGCTCTTCCCGAGCTCGAAACTGCCCACGGGGAGGGGGTGACCGATCGACTCCTCCATGGAATTGGCGTGCCGGATGGTAAAGACCTTCCCCCACGGCCAGGTCAGCTTGTTGGCTCCCGCTCCCCGAGCCGCTTTCTCCCACTCGGCCTCCGTAGGCAGACGCTTGCCGGCCCAGCGGGCATAAGCATTGGCATCGTTCCAAGTGACATTCACCACAGGATAGTCTTCCCTTCCAGGCCGATACTCATTCTTCCAGTACCCCTCGCTGCGGTAGCCGGTAGCCTCCTCGAATTGCCGGTACTGGGCGTTGGTCACCTCATAGACATCGATGTAGTAGGCCTCCAGGTAGACCACATGGACGGGCTTCTCGCTGGCCGCTCCCTCGTCGGAACCCATGAAGAACTCCCCCGCAGGAACCAGTACCATGCCGGCCAATCCCTCAACGGCGGGGCGGGGGCCCAGCGAATCGACCAAGATGGTGCCGCTGAGCGGGGAGAGCGTCCCCCCTGGCTTGCTCACCAGCTTGGCTGCCGCGACTTTCAGGGCTGGCGGGAAATCTTTCTCCTGGCAGGAAGCACAAAACTCTTTGGCATAGCTGTCTTCTTTTAACGTGGAGACGTTGACCAGGCTAAGCATGACATAGCAAGTCTCTTCCAGCTCCTCCGCCCTTCCAACCACGACCTCATCGACTCCCAAGGCCTTCCCCAATTCCGCCCAGCACCTGGGGTTATCGCAATCTTCCAAGGGGCGTACCTTTTTCTCTTTAAATAGGCTCTCGAGTTGCTCCCGGGAGAGGATCTGTCTCTGGCCCGATTGGGCCAGCTCCTCGCGCAGCGAGGCCGTCATACTCGCCACCAACGCTGGGGAAACCCGCCACGGCTTAATCTCTAACACGACCGTTTTCACCTTCGCGATCCCTGCTTTGGCAGGATCTTTCTTTTCTTGAGCTTCCAGGTAGCCCAAAAGGCCCACCAGCAATACTCCAAAGAGCACCACTCCCCTCAAGGAAACTAAAATCCTCTTTGACATCCCGGTATGCGGACCTCCTTTCCGGACTTTCTTAAGAAGCCATTGCCTAAAGGGCTAAGCGGTCTTATTTATAAAGTGTGGGTAACTTAAAATCCATAAAAAGAGAGGAGAAGAAAAATGAACGCACCCTTTTGGATCGATTATGTTTTCGCGTCTGGCGGGGGGCTATCTAGCTTGCAATACCTGGTGGGCGTCGGTTCCTTCCTCTTACTGTTTGTTCTCTCGACGCTCATGTTGATCTTCTTACCTATGAAGCCTGATGATGTGAAGAAGTTCTTTAAGAAGACAGAGCGAAAAGCACCCACCCTTCCCCAAGGATGGGATCGAGACATCCTGGCCAATCACAGTCATTAATCCGAGATGATCGGCGGCGGGCCAAAGGGTGAAAGAGAAAAAAGCGCCCTTTGGCGTAGTCCATGGCGCTCTTCGGCCAGGTTAGGATATTCAGCATCCGCTCGCCGGTAGCCTCTAGCTGCTCGTTATCGAAGATCTCCACGGAGCCCTCCGGCCCATTCAGCAGACAGACAGCCGAGCTCTTGCCATTCTCCAAGTTGATTACAAAGCCCCGCTGAGCTGGACTCCCATTCCCCGCTACCACCGTCACCACACTGCCCAATGTCAACATCTGTCTTTCTCCTTCTGCTCTTTTCGAGATGGGTTAGGGTCCTCCGGCACAATGAGGAAGAGTTTTATGGATGGAAAAGATAGGCGGGATATTCTTGAATAATCCAGGAGAAAAAAACCTCCCCCTAAACTATTAAAAGACTTGGTGGAGGCGGCGGGAATCGAACCCGCGTCCGAAAGCCTTCAGCCTGAGGCCCCTACATGCTTAGCCCGCGCTTTGAATTTCGCCTCTCCAGCCCCCGCAGGCAGGGTCTATCGAGGCTAGCCCGGATGATTCTCGCTCCCGATCCTTTCGGGCGATAGATCAGGCGCCAGCCCACTCAGTCGACGCCCTTACTCTCTCCCGTAGGCAAGAAGGGGAAGGACGCTGGCCGCTCTAGGCGGCCAGGGCGTATTCTACCGTGTTGGCAGTTGTATTTTCCCACCGTTTTACGAGCAGATGGGTGCTCGGCATGCGACCTCGACCTCACTTACTCCCGTCGAGCCCAGTTCGCCCCCTTTTCAAAGAACGCTTATATTATAACCGATCTGTGGTTCATTCGCAAATTCAATCGTAAACCAGGAATTCCCATTCTTGAGGGGCTGGGGACTAGGGATTAGCGAAAGCTCTTCTTACTAGCCCCTAGCCCCTAATTCCTAGTCCCTGACTTGAGAGGTGGGGGCGGGCGAAGGAGCTCGAACGGGTTGATCACCCGGGTGTACCAATCGCCGCCGAGACGCCCGATGGGCCTCAGACTTTCGAGGCGAATCTTG
>JACOWJ010000014.1 GCA_016176845.1 Nitrospinota bacterium | reverse complement strand
GGCCCAAGAGCCTATCTGAAGCCGTCATGGGCAAGCAAAGTTGGCCGCCCCCCAGAATGAAAACGGGCCCCGGAAGGATTCGGGCATTTTCACGGTAAACCTTTGCTGAGGAGACTCTCTCGCCGAAAAAAGCCGGGGAGAGAAAGGAGTTTCCGAACAGGCCGTAGAAACCCCTTGACTGGCCCTTGGGTTTCTGTTACACTGCTGGGCAAATGTCCTCAATCATGTCTGCAGTTGGCTTCACGACAACTGTTCCGGTTGAGATCATTCTGGCTGCGGGCAAGCGCCCAGTGGACCTGAACAACCTCTTTATCGGCCAGAATCGTCCCTTGGAGGTCCTGGAAGAAGCGGAGCGATTGGGGTTTCCTACCCAGACCTGCTCTTGGATCAAGGGGATTTATGCGGTAGCCCAAAGGGAGGGAATAAGGACCATCATCGCGGTCGACTGGGGGGATTGCAGCAACAGCCGGGTCCTGATGGAGCTCTTGGAGCTGGCCGGGATGGAGATCCTGCCCTTTTCCTATCCTGCCGATCGGGATAGCCGCATCCTGCGCCAGCAGATGGAGCGGTTGATGGCCCGGTGGAACATCGGTTGGGAAGAGGTCAACGTCGTCAAAGATGAGCTAGACCCCTTGCGGCGAAAGCTCCACCGGATCGATGAGCTGACCTGGCGAGCCAATCTCGTCGATGGCTATCATAACCATCTCTTCTTGGTCCAAAGCACGGACATGAGAGGAGGGGACCCCGTGGGCTTCGAAAAGGAGGTCGATGGCTATTTGGCCCAGCTGGAGTCTGCCATCCCCTTCCAGGAGGAAGTCCGGTTGGGCTACATCGGAGTGCCGCCCATTTGGGAGGGCCTTCATGATTACCTGGAAGCCTTCGGAGCCCGAATCGTTTACCATGAGGTTCAGCGGCAGTTCAGTTTGCCCTCGATCTCCTCAGCGGATCTGGTTGAGCGATACCGCTGCTATACTTATCCTTACGGGATCTGGGGCAGGGTCCGCGATATTCAGGAGGAGATTGCCAAGAGGGAGATTCAAGGGCTGATCCATTATGTCCAGGCCTTTTGTTTCCGCCAGCTGGAGGATATCATCTTCCGCCAATGTTTGGGCGTGCCTATCTTGACCGTTGAGGGAGATAAGCCTATCTGTCTGGATATGCGGACTAAAACTCGGTTGGAGGCATTTGTCGAGCTGTTGAGAGGGAGGAAGGACTCGACAACCCTTCTTTCAGCACACCAGTCTCCCAAAGAAACCAGCCAGTAGTCTGGGGAAGCATGGAACAACACGCAAGAATAGAGGGGCTGTCTATCGGTTAAGTTTAATAAGCAGTGAGAAAATAAACGACTTGCTGCTCATTCCTCACGCTCCACCAAGCAAGGAAAGGAGGGGTTATGAACGATCACCCAAAAGGTCCTCGGTTCTACCTTCCGTCGAACTGCGTCCTTTCCCTCAAAGTGGCAGTGCGCCTGCTGGTGATCCTCTTCGCCGTTGTCAGCTGCACCCTTTTCGCCACCAAGGTCCGCGCCACCCCGATCCCCAAGAGCGAGGCCAAAGACAGAAATCCCAAGGAAAACAAGTCTGATCTCTCAGAGACCCTCAACGACGAAGAGGAACAGTTGGAGGAGAAGGCTTACGGCGACGGACGTCCCACGAAAGGAGCTGAGATCCCATTTCTGGGGGGAGGGGAAGCAGGAGGGCCAAGGCTTGAGGCGCCCACAGAAAGGAACCGGTTGGGCCAGGATGTGGATGCGGAAGAAGAAGAATATGGGGAAGAGTCCCCTCCTCTAACCATAGGGAAAACCCCTCCATCGGTCCCCTTGCTGTGGACCAACGAAGTGAAAAAGTTCCTGGATTATTTCCAAGAGAGCCGAAGACATGTCTTCTCGCAATGGCTGGCGCGTTCCTCTCAGTACGTCCCCTCGATGAAGGAGATCCTGAGAGAAAACGGCCTGCCCGAAGACTTGGTTTACCTGGCCCTCATCGAGAGCGGATTCAACCTCAAGGCCCACTCCCCTGCCGAGGCCTGGGGTCCCTGGCAAATCATCGCGGATACGGGAAGGCGATACGGCCTGAGAATCAATCGGTGGATCGATGAACGCCTCGACCCGATCAAATCTACCCAGGCTGCCAGCAAATATCTTAAAGAGATGTACGACATGTTCGACTGCTGGCTTCTGACCCAGGCTGGCTATAATGCTGGTGAAAACCGGGTCTTGAGGGCCATCAAGAAGACGGACAATACCGACTTCTGGTATCTGGCCAGAAACGGCTATCTACCTCCGGAGACCCGCAACTATGTCCCCAAGTTCATGGCGGCTACGATCATCGCCAAGGATCCAGAAAAGTTCGGCTTCATGGATCTGGAATATCGCCCCCCCTTTCTTTACGAAGAGGTGGCAGTCCCCGGGATGACACCCTTAAAACGGATTGCTCGCTGGTCCAATGCGTCTTACGAGGAGATTAAAAGGCTCAATCCGGAGCTGAAGTTGGGCCTTACCCCTCCCAATTATCCAAACTACAAAGTGAAGATCCCGAGGGGCTCAAAGGAAATCCTCCGGGAGAACATGGTCGCGTATCTCCAAGAACAGAGCTCAAAAGAGGAAGATCGCTCGCTATCCTTCCGTTGGCGAAAGGCCCGGGGGAAGAGGGGGTCATTAGCCCTGGTCAAGAAAAAAGGACGCAAGAGCGGGCGGCGGCTTGCTACATTGAGGGCAAAGAAGCGTAACAAACCGGATCGGACCAGCCTGGTGGCCGGCGCGGCGAAGAAAAGACGTCAAATACTCAGCCGAGTGGTCAAGAACACTCGTACAGCGCGGCTCAAATAATTCGGTTCTTAAAGGCCCCATTGGGCCTTGCGGCAGTCGATGAAACAATGGGCGCTTTTGGGGCAAACCTTATTGGTTTGGGGAAGGATTAATCCTGCGAGACCTTGGTTTCCTTTTTTTCTAGCTCCTCTTTGCACCGAACGCAATATTTGGCGTAGGGAACGATCTCCAATCGTTTCTCCGGGATAGGCCCCATACATTCCTCACAGATCCCATAATCCTCGTCCCGGATCTTCATCAGAGCACTTTCGATGAGCTCTAGCTGCCTGCTCTCATTCTCTCCTCGATCGAATACCATCTGTTTTAGATAGGTATCGCTCGCTTTATCTCCACTGTCGAGAGTGCCCTCATCGATCTCTCGGCCAAAGCGACTGCTCGCCTTTACCTGCTCTGCCAAGTCCCTTCTGAGCGTCAGCAGCTTTTCTTTGAAATACTGTAATTTATCCTTTTCCATCAGGGGATCCTCCTGTCTTTCCTTGAGCTCTTGCCAGGGATCTCCTACCCTGGGATCTCTCCTGCTGCCGCATCTCCCCAAAGGCGTTCCAGGTCGTAGAATTTACGAGTCTCCTCATGGAAGATATGAATGACTACATCCGCATAATCCAACAACACCCAATGGGCCTCAGAATAGCCCTCCCTTCCCAAGGGACGAATGCCTTCCTTCCCCAGCTTCTCATCAATGGCATCAGCGATTGCCTGAACCTGAACGGTAGAGCTCCCGCTACAGATGATAAAATAATCGGTTACATAAGAATATTTCCTTAAATCCAGAATCACCAGGTCATAGGCCTTCTTGTCCTGAGCTGTCTCATAGCACAGCCGCGTCTTCTCTTCCAAGGTTAATGGCATAGGCTGCCCTGTGTTCTCCTTTATAATCGTTTAAATTTTAGAAAACATTAGCTTTCATTTAGGAAGCGAAGCTTCTGCGCGCCGCCACTGACCCTGGCCTTAAAGCGAAAAACCCGTGTCGGCGCTCCCTTCAAAGGGAGTCCTGCCCAGCCCCATAAAGCCCATGTTTCCTTACGTATTGCTCCACGATGTCAGGGACCAGATACCGAATCGTTCTCCCCTGAGCCAATCTGCGGCGGATATCGCTGGCCGATATTTCGATCAAGATGGCCTCCGCGAGGTAGATGACATAGGGAGAACCGGAAGCCACAATCTGGATGCAGTTGGTCAGCTCATCCCTCCCTCCATCTCTGAAAGAGAGGTCACGATAAAGAGGAGTGACCGTCTCCTCCAACATCCCCCTCAAATCTTTCAGGGGATAACCGGGCCTGGCATTGACGATGAAGTGACAGGCCCGAAATAGCCTATCCACCTCTCTCCAGGTGGCCACCTCCATGAATGCATCGCACCCTCCAATGAAAAAGAACTCCGTCTCCGGGGGATGAGATCGCTTGAGCTCTTCTATGGTGTGGATCGAATAGGATTTTCCCTCCCTTTCGAGCTCGATGGCCGAGACCTCCATGCGGGGATGAGAAAGGGTCGCCAGGAGGGTCATCATCAACCGATGGTGGGCATCGATCAGCCGCTGCTGCACTTTGTGAGGAGGGCGGGCGGCCGGAATAAAGATCACCTTCTCCAGCCGAAACCTCTCCACTGCCTCATTGGCAGAGATCAAATGGCCATAATGAACAGGGTTGAAGGTGCCTCCCAGAATCCCGATCCTCATTACCTCATTCCCTAATCTGCCCTTCTCCAAAAATAATATACTTCATAGAGGTCAAGTCTTCCAGTCCCATGGGCCCCCGCACGTGTAGCTTTTGGGTGCTGATCCCCAGTTCGGCCCCCAAACCAAACTCGCCCCCATCGGTGAAGCGGGTGGAACTGTTCACATAGACCGCCGCCGAGTCCACCTCCCGAATAAACCGCATGGCCCGGCCGTAGTTTTGGGTCACGATCGCCTCGGAGAGCATGGAACTGTACCGGGAGATATGATCGAGGGCCTCCTGGATCTCCTCCACCACCTTGACCGATAGGATCAGGTCGAGATACTCCGTATCCCAGTCCTCTTCCGTCGCCTCTTGGGCCTGGGGGATGAGCCGGCAGGTCACCGGACATCCCCGCAGTTCCACGCCGGCCTTCAGCAGACGCCCAGCCATCCGGGGGAGGAAGGCCTCGGCCACTTCCCGGTGCACCAGCAAGGTCTCCATGGCGTTGCAAACCCCGGGACGTTGCACCTTGGCGTTATAGACGATCTCTTCGGCCATGGCCAGATCGGCCTCCCGGTCCACATAGATGTGGCAGAGTCCCTTGTCGTGCTTGACCACTGGGATGGTGGAGCTCTCTGCCACCATCCGGATCAGTTCCGGCCCTCCCCGGGGGACGATCAGGTCGATATACCGGTCCAACTTCAGCAGCTCCAATACCGCCTCTCGGTCTGTGGTGTCCACAAATTGCAAGGTCTCCGGGGAGACCCCTATCCGGTCCAGGGCCTCTCGTAGAAGGGTTACAATGGCCCGATTGGAGAGGAAGGCCTCCGACCCTCCCCGTAAGATCACGGCGTTTCCCGCTTTCAGGCAAAGCCCCGCAGCATCCGCAGTGACATTGGGGCGAGACTCGTAGATGATCCCGATGACCCCTAAGGGGACCCGCATCTTGCCGATGAGAAGCCCATTGGGCCGCTTCCACATCTTGACCACTTCCCCCACCGGATCGGGCAAGGCGGCCACCTCCCTCAGGCCCCGGGCCATGTCGGAGAGCCGCTTGGGGTTCAGGGTCAGCCGGTCCAGCATAGCGGAAGAAAGGCCTTTCTGGCGGGCGGCCTCCAGGTCGAGTCGATTGGCCTCCAGCAAGAGCTCACCTCCCCGCTCAAGGCTAAGGGCCATCTCCTGCAAGGCCTCGTCCTTGACCTTCGAGGATAAGCCGGCCAGCCCCTTGGCTGCTCCCCTGGCCCGCTGGGCCAACTGGTCCATCCTTTGCTTCAGAGACACCCAACCCCTCCCAAGATAAGCTCATAGCTCAAAGCTCATAGCTCATAGCGGATATAGACTTCGGAAAGAGAATTGGACCTCTGGTATCGCCATGTCCGCAAACTTCTTAGCTCGGCGAGCTCAGATGCCCAAACATCCCCTCGAAGACTATGGCTTAAAGCTGCTATGAGCTTTGAGCTATGAGCTTTGAGCTATTATCGGTTTTCCAACATCTTAAAATAGTTGCTGATGGAGGCCTTGATCTGAGCCTCGGAGACAATTCGTTTGTCGTAGGCATCGATATCCACGATGGCTGTGGGAATGCCGGCGATATCCATCAAGGCATCCGAGAAGACCTTGTTGGAACCGCAGGACATCTTGCAGCCAAAGTGGGTGAAATAGATTGAAGAGTCACACTGCGCCCGTTTAGCGCTGCGGCCGATCTCCTCAGCAAACTCTGGGTAAGGGGCGCAGGCCACCTTCACCGCCAGGTTGGTCCCCGTGGACTTGCGGGCCAGGTACTCGATCGGGTCCTCCAACTCATCGTCCAGGGAGTCCATGTAGATGGAGTTATTGAAATCTAACGCCACCACCGCCCCGAACTCTTGCTCCATCCAGTCAAACAGCCGCATGTTCCAGAAGGGGTAAGCCCCATTGACCACCACCCGGTGGCGCTCCTGGGGGACCACGCCCTCTTTGCGATCGACCTTGGCCCGGATCTCTTCGTACTGGGCCTTGTTGATCGCAATCGTCTCGGGCCGCCCCTCCATAAATACCAGAGAGCTATAGGAGGAATAGGCCTCCCGGCAGCCGATGGGGGCCGGGATCGCCTCCAGCCGCAGCTCCTGCAGCTTCTTGTACCAGTGGTGGGCCTCTTTGGCGATTCTGAGGCATTCTTTCAGTTTGGCCTCATCGTAGCGCAACCCCACGTGCTCCTCCAGGA
The DNA here is from genome assembly GCA_016176845.1 of Nitrospinota bacterium. Lineage (GTDB taxonomy): Bacteria > 2-12-FULL-45-22 > 2-12-FULL-45-22 > 2-12-FULL-45-22 > JACOWJ01 > JACOWJ01. The sequence goes on along the minus strand of JACOWJ010000014.1, from coordinate 10,172 downwards.
AGCCGATCACCCCCTTGAATTCCTCCTTGAAGTAATCCACCGTCCCCTCGCCCAGGCGGTAAGGGATGTTAAACCAGTAAATGGGGACCTTATAGATCAGGTTGAGCAGCTCGGATTCCACCACCGCCGGGTCGCAGGGCTGCTGAGCCGTGGCAAACTGCAGGTCCGGCTGGGGAAAGATCCCATCGGCGGCCATCCCCACGGAGGCAGTGTTGGCGGAGCAGACTTCTTTGGAGACCCCAAAGGCCACCCCCCGATCGATATATTTGGAGCTGAAGCCCTGAACCATCAGCTGGATGCAATACTGCGCCGGGGCGAAGGGCACCGCTCCCATGGCGGTAAATACCTCCGGGAAGGCCAGCACGCTGGTGAAGACCAGGGGCTTCCCTTGCTCCCGGGCGTTGCCCGCCCGCTCAAAATAGTTGGCCATAGCCTCGGTGAATAGCTGCTTGCTCAGCTCCTTCCCCTCTTCTCTCTGGCGGGCCAATCGGTTGCGAAACCGCTTTACCATGTTCTCCAGGCTCAGATCGTCCGATCTCTCTCTCTCCATAGCTACGCCCTCCTCCCCTCGAGGCTCTCATAAAAAGCCCCCACACGGGTTTTCATCTGTCCGGCACTGGTCATCGTGTACTCCCGCTCCAGGTTCAACACGGGCAGGTCCAGTTCATCGAAACAGGCCTTGATCACCGGGAATGTCCCGGCGTTCAAATCACAGAATTTGATGCTCTCGAAGATCACCCCATCCACCCGGTACTCCCGAGCCAGCTGTTGAAGGTGCTTGACCCGAGGCTCCCTCGGGTGCATCCTGGGACAGAAGGGCCGGTTCACATAGCGCTCCGCCAGGGCCTGAATGGGGTCCCCGTCGATCCCAGCGAGATTCCAGAAGGAGCGGGAGCCACAGCAGAGGTCATCGATCACCACGATCCCCCCCAGCTCCTCGATGACCCGGAGATAGCCGGGGTCGTCCATCTGGCTCCCCAGCACCATAAGCCGATGCTCTCCGGCTTCCACCTTTCTTCCCTTGAGCCTGGCCAGCAGCTCGACCAAGAGCCCGTTGTACTCCTCCCGCGGCATGTACCAGCCCGCTTTAACTACTTCCAGGGCCTCGGCGCCCGTTATCGGAGGAGAGTCCGCCTTCCTCAGCTCATAGAGCTGCCGCAACAAGCTCCTCCCGCGGTTGTAAACCTCGATGGCCCGCCGCAGATCCTCATCGGTGATCGTCACCCCGAAGGCCTCCCCCAGTTCTTGACGCAACAATGCCAGATCCTGGGCGAACAGCTTGATCGTCATGGGAGATGATTTGCAGGGGACCCCCAAGGCCTTCTTGAAGGGCGTCGCAATGTATTGCTGCCAGGAGTCGTATAGCCGCCGGACATGGTCGCAGCTGTTGCACGCCACCAACCCGTCCAGGAAATCCACGTTGCCCTTGAAGGCCTCCTCCAGGCAGCTGCGCACGAAGGTGCAATTGTTCGAGTAGAGATGGGCGTCGGCCCGGGGCGTCTCCGCCCCTCCTCCCATCACCCGGAAGGGCAGGAAGCCTGCTGCGGCAAAGATCTCCTCGGGCACCCAGGCACAGACCCAGCCGATGATCCTCTGGCCGGCGGCCTTCCTTTCCCTGGCGCGTTCGTATCGGCGGTCAAAGCTCTCCCTGAATCGCTCCATCAAACTTTCCATATCGTCCTCCAGAACCCGGCTCGCTTCGCGAGAATTGGAAATGGTAAATTGAAGATGGGAAATTTTAAATTTGCAATTTGCATTTTACAATTCCCCAAAGGGGTACAGCACCAGGTCGTCCCGATGGATCACTTCATCGAAATACCGGTACCCCAATATATCTTCGATCTCCGCCGTGTGATGCCCTTTGATTGCTTGCAGCTCCCGAGAACCATAATTGGTCAGCCCCCGGGCGAACTCTCGTCCTTGGAAATCGTAGCAGACTACGGCATCCCCCGGGCCAAACCGGCCTCTCACCTCGACCACCCCCTTGGGGAGGAGGCTCTTGCCGTTGGCCATCAGGGCCCTCCTGGCTCCATCATCTACCACGAGTTGGCCGTGCGGCTTCAAGGTATAGGCGATCCAATGTTTGCGGCTGGCCAACCGATCCTTTTGGGGCAAAAAGAGCGTCCCAACCTGCTCCCCCTCCAAGATCCGGGACAAAACCAGGGGGGTTTTCCCGTTGGCGATCACGGTCATAATCCCCAGGGCACCGGCCTTCTTGGCTGCCTGGAGCTTGGTCACCATCCCTCCAATGCCCGTACGGGAACGGCTTTTCCCTGCCATCGCTTCGATCTCTGCAGTAATGCCGGCCACCGTTGGGATCAGCCTGGCCTGGATATTTCCGCGCGGGTCGCCATCGAAAAGGCCATCCACATCCGACAGGATGATCAACAGGTCGGCCTCCATCATGGTGGCCACCAGGGCCGATAGGGTATCATTGTCGCCGAACTTGATCTCCTCCACGGCCACCGTGTCGTTCTCGTTGATAATGGGGATAACCCGGTAGTGGAGCAAGGTCAACAAGGTGTTGCGCGCATTTAAATAGCGGGCGCGATTGGCCAGATCCTCATGGGTCAGGAGGATCTGGGCCACTTTTTGGCCGCGCTGCCCGAAGAGCTTCTCATAGATCCAGATCAGGTGACTTTGACCGATCGCGGCGGCTGCCTGTTTTTGGGGGATGCTCTTGGGGACCTCCTTGAGATCCAGACGCTGGAGGCCCGAGGCTACCGCCCCCGAAGAGACCAGGAGGAGCTCCACCCGCGAGGCTTGTAGCGCCGCCATCTGCTCCACCAGTCCCTCGATGATGGACAGGTTGAGCCCCTGGCCCGCTGTAGTCAACACCCCACTGCCGACCTTCACCACCACCCGCCGGAAGCCCCCTATGAGCTCGGGGCGAGCCCTCTTCTCTTGATCATTATCCATCCCCACATCCGGTGAATTGTGTAAGGGAATCGCCCTCAAGGGGCTGCGATGCCGAGCTCTTCGGCCACCGGCTCCGGGGAAGCCCACGCCATCTCCCGAAGCCTCTGATCCATCACGCAGATCAATGCAGGCACCCCCTGACCGGTCCTGGCCGATAGGGGATAGATTCGGATTCCCAGGGAGCGGAGGTCTCTCTCGACCTGGGGCAGCTTCTCCGAGGCCAGGGGGAGGTCGATCTTATTGGCCACCACCAATCGAGGCTTCCTGGCCAGGGCCGGGCTGTAATACTCCAGCTCCTTCTCCACGGCATGAAAAGCGGCGATGGGATCTTCCACCGCCAGGTCAACCAGGTGGACCAGCAGGCTCGTCCTCTCGATGTGTCGCAGGAACCGGTCCCCCAGGCCCTTGCCCTGATGGGCGCCAGGGATCAGGCCCGGAATATCGGCCACAACAAAGCTTCGGTAATCCGGCAACTGGACCACCCCCAACTTCGGGGTCAGGGTGGTAAAGGGATATGGGGCGGCCTTGGGATGCGCGGCGGAGATGCGCGATAGGAAGGTGGACTTGCCCGCATTGGGCAGGCCGATCAACCCAACGTCCGCCATCAACTTTAGCTCTAGCTGCAGCCACCGCTCCTCCCCGGCTCTCCCCCCTTCGACCCGGCGGGGCGCCTGGTTGGTGGAGGACTTGAAATGAGCATTGCCCCAACCTCCGCGACCTCCGCGGGCCACCACCAGTTCCTCCCCTTCCCGCATCAGATCGCCCAACACCTCCTGGCTTTGAACATCCTTGACGAGGGTCCCCACCGGAACCTTCAAAATGCAAAGGGGCGCATCCCTTCCCTTGCGGCAGCTGCCGCTGCCGTGTCCGCCCCTGGGGGCGATATTCTGGGGTCGGTAGCGAAAGTCCAGCAACGTGCGGAGATTGATCGAGGCCTGGAGAATCACATCCCCTCCCCGCCCCCCATCCCCACCGTTCGGCCCTCCTCGAGGTCGATATTTCTGCCGACAAAAGCTAAGGCAGCCCCTTCCTCCGTCCCCTCCCTTGACGTAAATCTTCACTTGATCGACAAACATCTCTTACTCACCTGCTTTACTCGGGGCTTCCCACCCCAATGTCCGTGCTCGCCGCAACCGGCGGGCCCCCGCAAGGCAACCTAAGGCCACACCCCTGCCCCAAGAACCGAAGACCATTCTCCGGGGTAACCCGCGATCCATTGAATTTAGATTCCTCGCTTCGCTCGGAATGACAGCCGCACAATCTGTCATTCCGAAGGAGCGATAGCGACTGAGGAATCTGAAAAAATGGAAATTCCTCTGCGATCGAACTATGAATTTAAGGGAGATTTCCAAAAGAGATGCTCAAGAATTTGAGAAGACCAGGAGGCCCTTCTTGAAAAGAGGGCCTCCCCAAGACAAAACCTTTAGAGGGCGGCCAGCACATGGATCTTTCTGCCTTTATCGCTTCCTGTGAACTGGACGATGCCATCGATCCTGGCAAAGAGGGTATAATCCCGGCCCATTCCCACGTTCGTGCCAGGTTTGAACCTGGTGCCCCGCTGGCGTACCAGGATGCTGCCAGCCGGGACCCGCTGGCCGGCAAAGCGCTTCACGCCCAACCTCTTGCCACGGCTGTCTCTGCCGTTGCTGCTACTGCCACCGCCTTTTTTATGAGCCATGCCTCTTTCACCTCCTTATCGCTTCCTGGGGCCTCACTCGCCCCCCGCATGCTCCTCCTCAGACGGGGTGAGAGAAGGATTTGCTTGTGCGGAGATTATATCTAGCATCAGAAGCCTCCCATGCTCCTCCTCAGAAAGGGCGGAAGAAGGGACTTCGTTCCCCCCCATTTCGATCTTCTGGATCCGCAGCCAGGTCAAATCCTGCCGGTGCCCCTGCTTCTTGCGATAGCCCTTCCGCCTCTTGTGCTTGAAGACGATGATCTTCTTACCCCGGTCTTGCCGGACGATCTGTCCCTGGATCAAGGCGCCCTCCACGGTCGGCGCGCCTATCCGGAGGTCCTCCTCGCCCTTTACCAGCAGGATATCTTTCAACTCCACAGCGTCTCCCACCTCGCCCGGGATCCGCTCTACCGTGATGACTTCTCCTTCCGTCACCCGGTATTGTTTTCCACCCGTACAGACAATTGCGTACATCGATTCGGCTCCTCGATAGAATTCGGGCGGGGAACATCCCCCGCGATGGAACAAGACCTCATCATATCCGGATCATTTATATCAGAGAGGGAGCCTCCGGTCAAGAAGTTTATCCTTCTCTCCATGGCCCTCGATGTACTTTAGGCTTGACTTCCACCCCATATTCCCCTAATATTCACAATCAGTATTCCCTGAGAAAAGAGCTAAACCGACATGGCCGGCCGAAGTTGGCCGCCCCCGGGGATGCAAATGCCCCCCGGAAGATTCGGGCATTTTCACGGTAACAAGTCATGCCCTCTGGGCACCCAAGCGCATGAAAATTCCCGGGACTATTTTCGTGTCAATCCCCCATCTCCCTTGGGACACCCAAGCGCATGAAAAGGGCCTGTGAGGCTCCCTCTCCCTTCGGGGGAGAGGGTTGGGGTGAGGGGTTATTTTCGTACTAAAAACCTTATTCGCTATCCAATCGGCTGCGAATCCCGTCGGCCACGAACCAACGATTGCCATCCGCTCTTGAGCATGGGTAGGAACGAAAAATGAACGAGAAAATGATAGCCCTGGCCAGCGATCATGGGGGATACGCCTTGAAAGAGGCGATCAGGGGCCTCCTCCTGAATGAGGGATACCAGGTAGAAGACCTTGGCCCCCATGGAACGGAGTCCGTAGACTATCCCGACTACGGCGCCAGACTGGCCGCCCTGGTCTCCCAAGGGGAAGTCCTATGGGGGATCCTGGCCTGTGGGACGGGGATCGGCATGTCGATCGTGGCCAACAAATTTCCCAACGTCCGTGGGGCCTTGTGTCACGATCTTTACACCGCCACGATGAGCCGCCAGCACAACGATGCCAATATCCTGATCCTGGGCGGGAGGGTCTTGGAGGAGAAGGTAGCCCTTGAGATTGTCAGGACCTGGTTGATCACCCCCTTCGAGGGAGATCGACATAACCGGCGGTTGGCGAAAATCAAGGCCCTGGAAGAGAATCTCTTCTCCCTGAGGGAATCCCGGCGTAGTTGATCCTTGGGTAAACTTAAATTAGCTCATAGCTCAAAGCTCATAGCTGAAAATGGAAATTCCTATACGATTGAATGAAAAGGGAATGGAGCTCATGACCAAGAGGTTGTCAGAGGTCGATCCGGAAATCGCTCAAGCCATTGATCAGGAGACGGAGAGGCAGGCCCGCACGCTGGTGTTGATCGCCTCGGAAAATTACGCCAGCGAGGCCGTCCTGGAGGCCCAGGGCTCGGTGATGACCAACAAGTATGCGGAAGGCTATCCAGGCCGGAGGTATTACGGGGGATGCCAGTTTGTCGATGTCGCTGAGAGCCTGGCCATCGAGCGGGCCAAGGAGCTCTTCGGGGCGGATTGGGCCAACGTTCAGCCCCACTCCGGCGCCCAGGCCAACATGGCGGTCTATTTCGCGATCCTCAAGCCCGGAGACACCATCCTGGGGATGAACCTGGACCATGGGGGCCATCTCACCCACGGCAGCCCCGTCAACTTCTCCGGCAAGATGTACCGGATCGTCCCCTACGGGGTGCACCCGGAGACTGAGACCATCGACTACGCCGAGGTGGAACGACTTGCCAAGGAGCACCGGCCCAAACTGATCGTGGTGGGGGCCAGCGCCTATCCTCGCATCATTGACTTCGTGGCCTTCCGGCGGATTGCCGATGAGGTGGGCTGTCCGATCATGATGGATATGGCCCATATCGCCGGGCTGGTGGCCGCTCAGGCCCACCCCAGCCCCATCCCCTATTCCGAGTTCGTCACCACCACCACCCACAAAACGCTCCGAGGCCCCCGAGGGGGGATGGTCCTGGGCAAGGGGGAATTTGGCCCTCTGATCAACAAGACCACCTTTCCGGGCGTCCAAGGTGGCCCCCTGATGCATATCATCGCTGCCAAAGCGGTGGCCTTGAAAGAGGCCCTGACCCCGGAGTTCAGAGAATACCAGCATCAGATCGTGAAGAACGCCAAGGCCCTGGCGATGGGGCTACAGGAGCGCGGCTTCCGACTGATCAGCGGCGGCACCGATAATCACTTGATGCTGGTGGACCTGAGGACCAAGGGTCTGACGGGAAAGGTCGCCGAAGAGGCCCTGGATCGTGCGGGCATCACGGTGAATAAGAACAAGATCCCCTTCGACCCACAGCCCGCTCAGGTCACCAGTGGCATCCGGCTGGGGACACCGGCCGTTACCACCCGTGGCATGAAGGAGACCGAAATGGAGTTGATCGCCGAGATGATCGCCGAGGTGCTGCAGGATCTCGGGGATCCTTCCATTCAGGAAAAGACCCACCGCAAGGTCCGCGAGCTGTGCGAGGCCTTCCCGCTTTATCCCGAGAGGCTGGCCCGCAGGTAAGTCATGCCAATCCCCCATGCACCCCTGGAGCACCCAAGCCCATGAATATGGCTTACAAGGACACCCCAATCCAGTGAGCATCGAGATTCGCGAAAACTCCATGCCTTGCCCGGACGCTGATTGATGGGAAGGCCCGACTGGGATGACTACTTCATGAAGATCACCCGGCTGGTGGCTCAACGGGCTACCTGTTTGCGCCGCCAGGTGGGGGCGCTATTGGTCAAGGACCACCGGATCCTGACCACGGGGTATAATGGGGCCCCCAGCGGCCTCCGCCACTGTCTGGATATCGGTTGTTTACGCGAGAAGGAAAACGTGCCCTCGGGCCAGAGGCACGAGTTGTGTCGGGCCCTGCATGCCGAACAAAACGCGATCCTCCAGGCGGCGCTCCATGGGGTGAGCGTCAAGGGAGCGGTGCTTTACTGCACCCATCACCCTTGCAGCCTCTGCGCCAAGATGCTGGTTAACGCGGGTGTCACGAAGATTATCTACGAAAAGGGTTACCCGGACCCTCTGGCCTCCGAGATCTTAGTAGAAGCGAGGCTGGAGCGGCTGCAACTGCTCGCCGGAGAAGGAGAAGAGGGGTGAGGTGTCCTGGATGTCGCCATAGCGAGACCAAAGTGATCGATTCCCGCCTGGTGAAGGAAGTCAATACCATCCGCCGCCGCCGGGAATGCCTGGAATGCGGGTATCGTTTCACGACCTACGAGCGGGTGGAGGACTCCCTGCCTGTGGTCATCAAGAAGGACGGGCGGCGCGAGCCCTTCGACCGCCAAAAGATCAGGGCGGGAATCGAAAAGGCCCTGGAGAAGAGGCCCGTAGGAATCGAGGCCCGGGAAGAGCTATTGGCACGAGTAGAGAGAACTGTGAAAGAGCACGGCGAGAAGGAGATCCCCTCTACGATCATCGGGGAGAAGGTGATGCAGGAGCTGCAAAACCTGGATGAGGTGGCATATGTCCGCTTCGCCTCGGTATATCGCTCCTTCAAGGATCTCGGCGAGTTTATGCGGGAACTAAAGGATCTCTTGGACCAGCGGGAGAAAAAAGACCGGGGCTGAGGTAAAACTGGGAAGAGATACCCGATAAGATCCGGTAAGATCAAGGAGAGGACGTGTCGGAGAGTGGTTCCTATCAGCCAGATCGGATCTTGGACTGCAAGGGTTTATGCTGTCCAGAGCCGGTATTGCGCACCAAAAAGGCATTGAACGAGATGGCTATGGGCCAGATTCTGGAGATGGCGGCCACTGACCCAGGATCGAAGCCCGATATCCGCGCCTTTGCCAAGAGGACCGGCCAAGAGATCCTGCAAGTGGTGGAAAGAGACGAGGCCTTCATTTTCTATCTGCGCAAGGCCCACTAACGGCCTATCCGGAAACTCCTTTCTCTCCTCCGCTTTTTCCGTCGAGAGCACTCCCTCAGGCAAGGTTTTCGGATAGGCCCTAAGAGCGGAGATCGACTTGTAGGAACGCCGCTCATCGTCTCCGGGATCGAGAGAGAGCCTTGAGGTCCTCCGAATTAGCTTGCCCGCAGCGATCACGCCGCGCATCAAGCCCGGAATCTTCCCGCATCGCCCGCCTTGCCTGCCGGAACCTTCTGTTGACCTATCGGGAGGGCTGCCCTGTATCTCATTACCGGTGAGACAACACCCCCTTGACAGAGAAACCGCTGCCGATCTTGCCGATCCTGACCCCTGGTTCAAGACAGCCGAGCCGCCGAGTGTGACATCGTTGAGGTCACATCAAAGAGCTAGGCTTTTTTGTTTATGTGGACATCGCTAAGAGATTGTCCATCAATAACTCGATCGTGAGGAAGGTGCAGACATTCCGAAAGCCGAAGGCCACAGCCATACAACAGTTTCACCACCAGGTTGTACGGCAGGGGCAAAGGCGCCAGAATCGCATCGATCTCTTCACGAGACAACACCACGGGGATGTAGGGCTTTCGCTTAGCCCTGACAACTCCTTCGATCTTGCCGAACTCCTTGTTCAGCACATGCCGGTAAAAAAATAAGAGCGCGTTGAACGCCTGGTTCTGGGTGGAAGCCGATACCTTTTTCGTCACCGCCAAAAATGTCAAGAATTCCTTGACATCAACAGAAGAGAGTAAGAGCGGGTCCTTGCTTCGAGTAAATGTTTGAAAGTGTTGCATCCACTGCTTGTAGCTTTTCAAGGTTTTCGGGGAATAGTGCCGGAGCTGGATCTCTTGGGCCAACCTGGCGTATGGCTCTGTCCAGGAAACCCCGGTTGATGTGTGCACACTCGTGGAGGAAGAGTCGATCCTAGTAGATGGCTCAGAGTGAGCCTTTCCCTGAGAGCGGGAGAACGGAGAACTGGCTTTCAAGGAAGCGCTTGCCTCGTGAACGGATAAAAGCGGGCGATGAGACGGTCCTTCATGGGTCTCTTCTGGAGGGCTGACGGGTGGGGAGGCGTTTGCCTCGCGATCGGATAAGAGAGCGGGATGAGAGGATCCATCCGGAATCTTACCCGGAGGGCTCACTGTTTGGGGCGGAGGGCCATCGCTTGGGGAGGCCGTGGAACGAAGAAGCTCGTAATAGCGCGTGATTCCGTCAGAGGCCTGCTGCCGTTGCGCCTTCGTTTGGTTCTTTTCCTCTAACTTCTGGAGAAAGGGAGCCAGACTCCCTCTCTGTTGTGGAGGAAAATGGTACTTGTGGCAAAAATCCAGGTAATAGCGTAGCCATTTAGCATAGGCCGCCTGCTCCATCTTCGGAACCCCTTGG
>JACOWJ010000013.1 GCA_016176845.1 Nitrospinota bacterium | reverse complement strand
GCGCGGAGATCCTGCCCAACGTGAAGGAGGATGAGCCCATACTGCTTACCGTCTGCGAGAAGGGGTACGGGAAGCGGACAAGGCTATCGGAGTACCGGACCCAGAGCCGCCGGGGAATGGGATTGACCAACATCAAGATCACGAAGAAAAATGGCAAGGTGGTCGTTACCCGGCAGGTCCACGAAGGAGAGGAGATGATCTTGGTGACTTCCGAGGGGAAAGGCATCCGCCTGAAGGTTGATGAAGTCCCGATTATTGGTCGTCACACGCAAGGGTTTAAGCTCATCGATCTGGAGAATGAGGACCGCGTGGTATCGATCACGCTGGTGGAACAGGAGGAGGAGCCCAAGACCTGACAAGTTAGGGGTTAGGGATTAGGGGTTAGGGATTAGTGAAGAAGAACTTCCAAACCTCTAGCCTCTTAAAAATGGAAATTCCTATACGTTTGAATCAAGGATAATCCTCTCATGATCTCCTTCCCTCCCCTGCCAGCTCCAACCTTTCCAACAGCTTTACGGCGGGGTAATTTCCATTGAAGCAGGCCAGGCAGAAGTCCTCTGATGAAGGGCCAATGGCCTGGGTCAGGCCATCCAGGCTCAGGTAGGCGAGGGTATCGGCCGTCAGGTATTGGCAGATCTCCTCCACGGAGCAGTTGGCGGCAATAAGCTCGCTGTGGGTGGGCGTATCGATCCCATAGAAGCAGGGATGGGTATTGGGGGGAGAGCTGATCCGAACATGGACTTCTTTGGCCCCGGCCCTCCTGACCATCTGGACGATCTTTCGGCTGGTGGTGCCCCGCACGATCGAATCATCTACGATCAAGACCCTCTTTCCCTTTAAAAGCTGTTTGTTGGCGTTGAGCTTGATCTTGACCCCGAAATGGCGGATCGACTGTTGCGGTTCGATGAACGTACGTCCCACATAATGGTTCCGGATGAGCCCCATCTCGAAGGGGATCCCAGATTCTTCGGCGTAGCCCAAGGCCGCCGGGACCCCGGAATCGGGCACCGGCACGACGATATCGGCCTCCACCGGCAGCTCATGGACCAGGTTCCTGCCAAGCGCTTTGCGCACCAGGTGAACGTTCTGACCGAACACGTCGCTATCCGGCCGGGAAAAGTAGATGAACTCGAAGACGCACTGGGAACATTTCCGAGGGGTAAAGGGCCGAAAAGACTCCATCCCATTTTGATCGATTCGCAGGATCTCACCGGGTTCCAGGTCTCGAATGAAGTGCGCTTCGATCAGGTCCAAGGCGCATGTCTCCGAGGTCAGGATCAGGGCATTGCCCAACCGCCCCAGGGAGAGGGGTCTGAACCCCTGGGGATCTCGGATTCCGATCAACTGGTTCTTGGTCATAATCAAAAGGGAGAAGGCCCCCTCCAATTGCTGCATGGCGTCGATGACTCGCGAGATCAGGTCTCCCTCTCGGGAGGCAGCGATCAGATGGACGATCACTTCGCTGTCCATGGTGGAGCGGAAGATCGATCCCTTGGCTTCTAACCTTTTTCGGATCTCGGTGGCATTGACCAGGTTGCCATTGTGGGCCAGGGCCAGGGGTCCTTGGGAGAAATCCACCAGGATCGGTTGGGCGTTCTTCAACTGGCTGGAGCCGGTCGTCGAGTAACGGTTGTGGCCTATGGCGATCCCCCCGGGAAGACGCGCCAACCGCTCCCGGGTGAAGATGTCTGCCACCAGGCCCATGGAGACCTCGGCGTATAGCTCCCGGCCGTCGGAAGAAACGATGCCGGAGCTTTCCTGCCCTCGGTGCTGGAGGGAGTAGAGGCCGAGATAGGTCAGATTGGCCGCCTCCGGATATCCAAAGACTCCAAAGATGCCGCATTCCTCGTGAAGCTTGTCTTCTATGGTTTCCATTGTTTCCATCGGGCGAAACTCCTTCATATCCGTAAGCACCGCTCTATGGCCCCACTCCAAATCCCCTTCAACTCCGAGATTGGCAAGTGGATATAAAGGCCGGAGGCGGACATCTCCAGTGAAAAGTGATCTCCCCCAACCTGCCCAAGGAGACTGAGCGGTATCCCTCGGCCCTCAGCGATCCCTTTCAGCTGCGGCAGGTGCTGGGCCTCCAGGGAAAGGACGATCCTCGATGGGGACTCTCCGAAAAGCAGGGCATCTGTTCGGATCTCCGGGGCGAAGAGATCAATGTGGGCCCCTCTTCCATGGCCTGGTCCGCAGATGCAGCACTCCGCCAGGGCGATGGCCAGCCCTCCTTCCGAACAATCGTGGGCGGAATGAATGATTCCCGCCCGAATTGCTTCCAGGCAGGCCTGCTGGAGGGAGGCCTCTCGCTCCAGATCCAGCTGGGGAGGAAGACCGGCCACCCGTCCATGGATCTCCTTCAGATACTCGCTTCCTCCCAGCGCTTCCTGCGTCTCGCCCAGGAGGATAATGAGGTCCCCTTCATTTTTGAACCATGCAGTGATGGGCGCCATTCGGCCGAGCTCCTCGATCAGTCCTACCATCCCCACTACGGGAGTGGGATAGACAGCCCCTTCCGGACCTTCGTTGTAAAAGCTCACATTTCCCCCGGTGACGGGAGTATTGAATCTGCGGCAGGCCTCTGCCATACCTTCTACGCACCGGCGAAATTGCCAGAAGATCTCGGGCTTCTCGGGGTTGCCGAAGTTCAGGCAGTTGGTAATGGCCAACGGTCGCGCCCCACTGCAGACCAGATTCCTTGCCGCCTCCGCCACCGCGATCTTCCCCCCCTCGTAAGGATCCAGGTAGCTGTATCGGCCATTCCCATCGATGGTGAGGGCCAGGGCCTTATCGGTTCCTTTGATCCGGACTACCCCGGCATCGGAGCCAGGCAGCACCACCGTATTGGTCCGCACCATATGGTCGTACTGCCGGAAAACCCACTGCTTGCTGGCCAGGGTGGGAGAGGAGAGCAACCGTATGAGAATTCCCTGGTAATCCTGAGGTTCCTCGAGGCACCGGAGGTCAAGATTCCGGGTCTCTCTCAGGTAAGGGGGCTCCCGCTCCTCCCGGACATAGACCGGGGCCTCGTCCACCAGGGCCCGGGCCGGGATTTCCGCCACGACCCTGCCGCAATCCTTTACTCGAACGAGGCCGTCGTCCGTCACCCGGCCAATGGCGACGGCGTGGAGGTCCCACCTGCGGAGGATCGTCTCTACGGCCTCCTCCCTTCCCCGCTGGATGACGAGCAGCATCCGCTCCTGGGACTCCGAGAGCAGGACCTCATAAGGGATCATCCCGGGCTCGCGCCGGGGCACCTTCTCCACGTCGATCTCGATTCCGCAACCTCCCCGAGCCGCCATCTCGGCCGTAGAGCAGGTCAGGCCCGCGGCCCCCATATCCTGGATGGCCACCACATGGCCGGTCTTGAAGAGCTCCAGACAGGCCTCCAGGAGGAGCTTTTCCGTGAAGGGATCCCCCACCTGGACCGCAGGCCGGTCCCTCTCCGACTCCTCCGTGAGCTCCCGCGAGGCGAAGCTCGCCCCCCCCAACCCATCTCGGCCGGTGGCCGAGCCCACGTAGTAAACAGGGTTCCCGGTCCCCGAGGCGCGGGCCCGGACGATCTCCTTCCTCCTGGCGATCCCAACGCACAGGACGTTGACCAGGGGATTGCCCTGATAGGCCTCGTCGAAGTAAACCTCCCCGCCGACGGTGGGGACACCCATACAATTCCCGTAGAAGCTAATCCCTGAAACCACTCCATGGAGAAGGTACCGGTTTCTCGGCTCGGTGAGTGGTCCGAAACGCAGCGAATCCAGCAGAGCGATGGGCCGGGCGCCCATGGTAAAAATGTCGCGGAGGATGCCGCCGACGCCCGTGGCCGCTCCCTGAAAGGGCTCCACGGCGGAGGGATGGTTGTGGGACTCGACCTTAAAGCAGACCACCAGCCCATCCCCAATGTCCACCACCCCGGCATTTTCTTCTCCGGCTTCGATCAGGATATCTTCCCCTGAGGTGGGGAAGAGCTTCAGGACGGGCTTCGAGCTCTTGTAGGAACAGTGCTCGTTCCATGAGGCGGAGAAGATCCCCAGCTCCGTGAAAGTGGGCTCCCGGCCCAGGGCCTTCAGGATCCTGTCGTATTCTTCTTCCGTCAGCCCGTGCCGGGCAACGAGCTCCGGGGTGATTGGGGGTTCTTGCATGGACGCCTTTCGATTAAAAGCCTATCCTAAACATCGGGTAGCATCGCCCGAAACCCGCATGGTTAAAGGATTTGGACTGCCAGTTTTGGACGGTTAGAATAGCATTTGTGTAAACATTGCAGTTGAGGGGTTGTGACTTCATAAGTGTCGCTCCGCCTAACGTGTAAGCAGAATGCTCTCAAAGATCAGCTTGCCATCCTCGTTCCCCAAGATGCCCTCGCAGCACCGCTCGGGGTGGGGCATGATTCCCAGCACGTTCCCCTCCCGGTTGCAGATGCCGGCGATGTGATGGAGGGAGCCGTTGGGGTTGGCCCCGTCGGTCTTCTCCCCCTCGGCGGTGCAGTATCGAAAGACGACCTGTCCGTTTGCTTCCAGCTCCGCCAGGGTTTGGGGGTCCGCGTAGTAATTCCCCTCCCCGTGAGCGATGGGCATCCGCAGGACCTGGCTGGAGTGGCCTAAAAGGGTAAAGGGGATATGAGGGTTCTCCAGACACAAATAGACGTCCTGACAGATGAAGCTCAAGGAGCGGTTGCGCAACATCGCCCCTGGCAGCAGCCCGGCCTCCAGCAGGATTTGGAAGCCATTGCAGATCCCCAGGACTGGCCCACCCGCCTCGGCGAAATCCTCTACCGCCCGCATCACGGGAGAGAAGCGGGCAATGGCCCCCGTACGCAAGTAGTCCCCGTAGGAGAAGCCTCCAGGGAGAATCAGGCAGTCGAAACCGCTCAGGTGAGTCTCCTTGTGCCAGACAAACTCCACCGGCATTCCCATTACATGTCGAATCACATGGTAGCAGTCATGGTCGCAGTTGGAGCCGGGGAAGACGATCACGCCAAATTTCACGGTCACATCCTTTCCAGCGGGGTCATCCCGAGAAGCCGCATCCCGTTGGCCAGCACCTGCTTCACCGACCATAGGAGCTTAAGCCGGGCCTCGGCCAGTGGGGGGGGCCGACCCTGCACCCACAGGGCCTTGTAAGCCTGATGAAGCAGCCGGGCAAGACCGATCAGGTAGGTACAGATGAAGGCGGGCTCATACTCTTCGGCCGCCCGATGGACCACCTCGGGGAAGGCGGACAGGTGCCTCACCAGATCGAGCGTCTCCCCCTCGCCGAGCAACAGCCCGTAGTCGATTGAGCTCGGCAGCGCGACCCCCGACTTGCGCATGATCCCGGCCACCCGGGCGTGGGCGTTCTGCAGGTATAACCCCGTATCTCCCTCGAAGGCCAGGACCTGTTCCCAGTCGAACTCGTAATCTTTGACCCGCCGCCTCGACAGGTCGCTGAAGACGATGGCAGACATGCCACAGATATCGGCCGTCAGGTCGGGGTCTGCTACCTCAGCGAACTTTTCCGGGTTGGCCTGCATCTTCTCCAGGGCGCGCCGTTTTCCCTCGTCGAGGACGTCATCGAGGAAGACGGCCTGTCCCTTGCGGGTTGACATGCCCAGGATGCGACCGAAATCCACGTGGACGCACCGGTCTGCCCATGGCCGACCCATCAGCTCCAGGGTCTTGAACAGCTGGGTGAAGTGGAGCCGTTGATCGGAGCCCACCACGTAGATTAGCCGGTGGAAGCGGTACTCGGCGTACCGCTCGTGGGTGGCCGCCAGGTCGCGCGTCAGGTAGAGGGTAGTCCCGTCGCTCTTGGCCAGGAGCGCCACGTTGAGACCCCAAGGCAGAAGATCGACGATGGAGGCCCCTTGGGAGAGCTGCAGGAGGCCCTTGGCCTTCAGCTCCTCGAGGACGCCCTGGACCTTCTCCCGGTAAAAGCTCTCCCCACTATAGACGTCGAAATGGACACCCAGCCGGCTGTAGACCCGCTCGTACTCCTGGATGGAGAGGGTCCGAAAGCGGTTCCATAGGTCGAGGGGCTCGCGGGCGCCTTCCTCCATCTGCCGGAAGTTTTCGCGCGCCGCCTCTTGGATGGCGGGCTCCTCTTGCGCGGCCTGGTTGATCTTCACATAGAGCTCATAGAGGTAACGGATGGGGCGGGCCTCGAGCTCCTGATTGTCGCCCCATTTCTGGTAGGCGAGGGCCAAAAGGCCAAACTGCGTCCCCCAATCTCCCAGGAAGTTGATGGAAGCCACGCGGTAGCCGAGGGTGGAAAAGATCTGTTTGAGGGAGCTCCCCAGGATGGTGGAGCGCAGGTGCCCCATATGAAATGGCTTGGCGATGTTGGGTGAAGAATAGTCGATCACGATCGTCTTCCCCTCTCCCAGTTTGTCGGAGCCATAGTCGGGGCCCTTCTCTCCAATCTCCCCCAACACGGAACGCGTCAAGGCCAACGGATCGATCTTAAAGTTCAAGTAGGGTCCAACGCTTTCGACGGATGCGATGGAGCCGAAGGAGCCCAATTGGCGGGCCAGATCTTCCGCGATCTCATTGGGGCGGCGGCGCCACTCCCTGGCGAGCCGGAAGCAAGGTAAGGCATACTCTCCGTAAGAGGGATCAGCCGGTTTCTCCAGGAGCGGTCTCACGAGCTTTTCGGATAGGCCAGGGATTTGGGCCAGCCGGTGCACGATCTCTTCTCTGAATTGGATCATATCGGGTTATTACCTCATGCCCGGAATCGATTGACCTCTATTTTCTATTGATCTTGTGATCCAGATCTAATTTCCTTCGAAACTTTGAGGGATCGGAGTCCTCTTCGGATGAGGCCTCCTGCACGATTTCGGACAGGAAATCCTCGATCACCGGGTTGGCCAACAACCGTTGGCACATCTCATCGATCCGTGCCTTTAAATTCTCCTCGGAACCATCAGCCACCCGGAGCTCGATATATTTCCCGACGCGAACGTCCTCTACCTCGGAGAACCCCAAGGCCTCAAGGCCCCCCTTGACCGCTTTCCCCTGGGGATCCAGGATTCCGGCCTTTAGCGTCACATAGACCTTTGCCCGCGCCATCCTCCCCCCTTCCATTTAGGCCGCGCAGACCCGGCGCCAGACCTCTTGGTAAACCTCTTCCACCCGTCCCAGGTCCCTGCGGAACCGGTCCTTGTCCATCTTCTCATCGGTTTCCATGTCCCAGAAACGGCAGCCATCGGGGCTGATCTCGTCGCCCAGCAGGATTCGGCCTTCGTACCGCCCGAACTCGTACTTGGCGTCGATCAACCGGAGGCCTCTCTTTTCCAGGAAGGGTTGCAAGAGGACATTAATTCGCAGCGCCATGGCGCTGACCCTGGCCATCTCTTCCTCCGTGGCCAGTCCCAGGGCCCGGATGTGATACTCGTTGATCATGGGGTCGCCCAGGTCGTCTCGCTTGTAATAAAACTCCAGAATGGTTCCGGCGAGCGGGGTCCCTTCGGGCAGCCCCAGTCGTTGCGAGAGGCTGCCGGCCACGATGTTTCGCACCACGACCTCTATCGGCAGGATCTCCAGCCGTTTGACCAACATCTCCCGCTCACCCAGCGTCCTGACGAAATGCGTCTCGATTCCCGCGCCCTCCAGGAACTGGAAGAGGGTGGAAGAGATCTGGTTGTTTAGGAGCCCTTTTTCCCGGATCGTGCCCCGCTTCTGGGCGTTGAAAGCGGTCGCATCGTCTTTGAAATATTGGATCAAGAAATTCGGGTCCTCCGTGGCATAGAGGACCTTGGCCTTTCCCTCGTAAATCTTTTCCCTTTTTTCCAATGGTGCTGCTCTCCTTTTTTAGGGGCTAGGGACTAGGGGCTAGGGATTAGCAAAAGCTCTTCTTTCTTACTAGTCCCTAGCCCCTAATCCCTAATCCCTAACTTGCGGACCGCAATTCCTCGCCGGAAATACTCGCTGAAAGATCTCCTCCACATGACGCAGGTGATTGTGGGGGTCAAAACAGGCCGACAGCTCCTCGGCCGTCAAGTGGCGTTGGACCTCTTCGCTCCGAGCCAGCAGCTCCTTCAACTCCACCCCGTGCATCCAGGCGTCCATCGCCTGGCGCTGGACGATCCGGTAGGCCTCCTCCCGAGGGAGCCCTTTGCGAATCAGGGCCAACATCACCCCCTGGGAGAAGTGGAACCCTCCGGTTAACTGAAGGTTGGCCTGCATCCGCCTTGGATAGACCTGCAGATGAGCGATCAGGTCGGTCATCTTGGACAGCATGTAATCGGTCAGGATGGTGCTATCGGGGAGGATGACCCGCTCGACCGAGGAGTGGCTGATGTCTCGCTCGTGCCAGAGGGGGATGTCTTCCAAGGCGGCCCAGGCGTAAGAGCGGATCAGCCGGGCCAGACCGCATAGCTGCTCGGCCCCGATCGAATTTCGCTTGTGAGGCATGGCGGAAGAGCCCTTTTGCCCTTCGCCGAAAAGCTCTTCGGCCTCCTGCACCTCGGTCCGCTGCAGATGTCTGATCTCCAGGGCAAACTTCTCCAGGGAACTGGCGAGGATCGCCAGGGACATCAAGAGCTCGGCGTGCCGATCGCGCTGGAGGATCTGGGTGGAGATGGGAGCGGGCTTCAGGCCAAGGCGTTGGCACACGTAGCCCTCCACGAAGGGGGGGATATGCGCATAGGTTCCCACCACCCCCGAGATTTTGCCGACGCAGATCCCCTCCCGGGCCCGCACCAGCCGCTCTCGGCTGCGCTGGATCTCCTGGTACCAACCGGCGAGCTTCAGGCCAAAGGTGATCGGTTCGGCATGGACCCCATGGGTACGGCCGATCATGACGGTGTACTGGTGCTCCCCGGCCTTCTCTTCCAAGGCCCGGGATAACGCGGCGATCCCCTCCAGAATGAGGTCCGCGGCCTCCCGGAGCTGCAGCGCCAGGCCGGTATCCAGGATGTCGGAGGAGGCCATCCCATAATGTAGGTAGCGGGCATCTTCACCCACGTATTCGCCCACATTGGTCAGGAAGGCGATGACATCGTGTTTAACCTCCTGCTCGATCTGGTTCATCCGGTCCAAATCGTAGCGAGCCTTCTCGCGAATCCTCCTCAGGGAGGCCTCCGGGACCTCTCCCAATTCCTTCAAGGCCTCCAAGGCCAACAGCTCAATGGCTAACCATTGGTCCACCTTGTTTTCCGGGGACCAGACCCGGACCATCCGGGGCCGGCTGTAGCGATCGATCACTTCGTCCGCCCTTTCTTTTTAGCACCGAGGTTGTCTGTAATTGTAAGGTGCGCAACCGGCCGGGGTCAAGGAGAAAAAAGAAAACGGTTTTCTCCCGGTTGACGGGCTTATCTCGATTATGCTATCCTCTCTCTGCCTATGGGAGCTCGGGGAGTTAGCCCGAAGGCAAGCTCCCCGGAACTTGCTCGTATAGGAATTCCCATTTTTAAAGGGCTAGAGGCTAGGGGGTAGCAAAAGTTCTTCTTCACTAGCCCCTAGCCCATAATCCCTAGTCCCTAACTTGCTTGTATAGGAATTCCCATTTTAAGGGGCTATAGGCCAGGGATTAGCGAAACCTCTTCTTCACTAACCCCTAATCGCTAATCCCTAACCCCTAAGAGGAACGATGGAGATCCTGGAGCTGGCCAAGAAGGCATTGCTGGTGGAGAGTCGGGCGGTGGCGGCCCTGGCGGGTCGGATCGGGGAAGAGTTTCTCCAGGCGGTGGATCTGATCCATCGCTGTCAGGGGAGGGTGGTGATCACCGGAATGGGCAAGTCGGGATTGATCGGCAAGAAGATCACCTCCACCTTCGCCAGCATCGGCACCCCGGCCCTTTTCCTCCATCCGGCTGAGGGGATCCACGGTGACCTGGGGATGGTGACGCGGGGGGACTTGCTCCTGGGAATCTCCAACAGCGGCGAGACCGAAGAGGTGCTCCGGCTCCTGCCCGCCATCAAACGTTTCCGCGTCCCCCTGATCGGGATCACGGGAAACCTGAGCTCGACCCTGGCCCGGGAAAGCGATATCGTCCTGGATGTGGGGGTGGAGGAGGAGGCCTGTCCCTTGGGCCTGGTGCCCACGGCCAGCACTACGGCCACCCTGGCGATGGGGGATGCCCTCGCCGTTGCCCTCTTGCAGAGGAAAGGGCTCCGGAAGGAGGACTTTGCCCTGTTCCACCCCGGGGGATCGTTGGGGAAGAGGCTTCTCCTGAAAGTCAAAGACCTCATGCATACCGGAAAGGAAGTTCCCCGAGTGACCCGGGAAGCCCTCCTGAAGGATGTGATCTACGAGATCTCCTCCAAAGGGTTGGGGGTGACGAGCGTGGTGGACGAGGAGGGAATCGTCCATGGGATCGTCACCGATGGGGACCTGCGGCGCCTGATGGAGAGGGAGACCGACCTTTTTCACAAGACCGCCCAGGAGATCATGACCGTCAACCCCAAGACGATCGAGGGCGAGTCTCTGGCGGCTCAGGCCATTCAGGTGATGGAGTACTACGCCATCACCAGCCTGCTGATCCTGGATGAGCAGCGAAGGGCCGAGGGCATCGTCCACCTCCACGACATGCTCAAGGCCGGAGTGGTTTGAATGGCTCATAGCTCGATCGTATAGGAATTTCCATTTTTAGGGGCTAGGGACTAGGGACTAGGGGCTAGGGATTAGCAAAAGCTCTTCTTTCTTACCAGCCCCTAGCCCCTAATCCCTAATTTATAGCTCATAGCGTTTACGGGCCATGAGTCATGAGCTATTCGCTATGAGCTATGAGCCACGAGCCGATCTTATGACTCCCCGAGAGCGGGTTTCCCTGACCCTCCAACGCCGCGAGCCCGACCGGGTCCCCATGGGGGAGCTGGTCCTCGACCCCCAGTTGATCGCCCAGGTCCTGGAAGAGCCGACAGGGGACCCTTGGGAGCAGACCCGGCGCTTCACGGCCTCTTTGGGCTTGGACTTGGTGGTCTGCGGCCTCGACGAGCCCCCCCACTACCCTTTCGCACTACCTCCTGCAAGTTGTGGAGATATCCAAGAGCTGCTGGATCGTGGGGAGCTGCCCTCGACGGAAGGGGGAGCTCTCTCCCAGGTCCGCCGCTGGTCTCAACAGACGGAGCTCTTCGTCTTTGCCTTGGTGGGTGGAGGGTTGGGTCCCCTCTGCGCCCTGATGGGCTTCGGCCAGGCCCTGATGGCCTGCGTCAGCTCCTCGCGAGAGGCGAGGGCCCTGGTGAGAAGGCTGGCGGGGCAGAACGCCGTTTTGGCCCGGCGAGCCGTGGGGGCCGGGGCGCAGGCGGTCATCATCGGCGATGACCTGGCTTACAACGACGGCACTTTCCTTTCCCCCGCCCAGCTTCGGGAGGTAGTCTTCCCCGGCATCGAAGAGGAGGTTGGGCAGATCGGGGAGATGGGGGTCCCGGTCTTCTTCCATTCGGATGGCCGACTCCATGCGATCCTGGACGATCTGGTCGCCCTGGGCATTCATGGGCTGCATTCCTTGCAACCTTCGGCCGGCATGGAGATCGGCGCCATCAAGCGGAAATACGGGGATCGGCTCTGCCTGATGGGCAACCTGGACTTGCACCTGCTCTCCTCCTCCGCGACCCGGGAGGAGGTCGAGCGGACGGTCCGGGAGACCCTTCGGGTGGCAGCCCCTGGCGGGGGCTATATCTTCGGTACCTCAGGGGGTTTGGGTCCGGGGCTCGATCCCCGAAATGTGCGGACCATGTATCGGGCCGCCCTCCGTTTTGGCCGCTATCCCCGATCGCAGGGTTCGGGCCACCCCGGGTTGCCTTGATGGCAAAGGGAGCTCCTTTTTTGACGGGGGGTAGTTTAACGAGCCCTTAGTATAACGCCACACAATAAAGTACCCATTTACCGCAGAGACGCAGAGGCGCAGAGATTTTTCAAAGTTTTCCCTCTGCGTCTCTGCGGTTTATTGGACACCCTTTCCCGTGGAGCTGTACTTAGCCCTAATCCCTGCTAACTTGACACTTCCAGCCAAAAATGTTACTTTAGACCCTGGCTTTCTACGGCGAGCCCCGTCTTTGAAGGCGCGCAGTAGCGAATCCATCCTGTAAATCCTGTTCACCCTGTCTAATTTCTTAATCGTATAGGAATTTCCATTTTAAGCGGCCAGAGGCTAGGGATTAGCGAAGCTCTTCATCACTAATCCCTAATCCCTGACTTAACTCCAACCGAAAGGAGGGGCGCACTTCTCTGCCCGCGGAAACGGGTGGTTTCCTGCGCGAATGTTCGATGATCAGAGATATGGACAAAGTGGTCTCCCTTTGTAAGAGGAGGGGGTTTATCTTTCAGAACAGCGAGATCTATGGGGGCGTGGGGAGCACCTGGGATTACGGTCCCCTCGGGGCGGAACTGAAGCGCAACGTCAAAGAGGCCTGGTGGCGGGAGATGGTCTACCAGCGGGAGGACATGGAAGGATTGGATGCCGCGATCCTCATGCATCCCCAGGTTTGGGTGGCCTCCGGGCATGTTCAGGGCTTCACGGATCCTTTGGTGGACTGCAAATCTTGCAAGAAGAGGTTCAAGGCCGATTCCCTCCAAACCGCTCGCTGCCCGGAGTGCGGGGGGGAGTTCACCGAGGCCCGCCAATTCAACCTGATGTTCAAGACCTTCATGGGGCCCGTGGAGGATGAGGCCGCGGTGGTCTATCTGAGACCTGAGACGGCTCAGGGCATCTTTACCAACTTCGTCAACGTCCAGACAACCATGCGTCGCCGCCTTCCTTTCGGCATTGCCCAGATCGGGAAGGCCTTTCGCAACGAGATCACCCCGGGCAACTTCACCTTCCGCACCCGCGAGTTTGAACAGATGGAGATCGAGTACTTCGTGGAGCCCGGGACGGATCAGCATTGGCACGAATACTGGGTCCAGGAGCGGTTCCAGTGGTACAGCAAGTACGGGATCGAGAAGGACAATCTGCGCCTGCGCGAGCATGGTCCGGATGAGCTGGCCCATTACGCCAAGGGCTGTTACGACATCGAGTACCTCTTTCCCATGGGCTGGTCGGAGCTGGAGGGGATCGCCAACCGGACCGACTTCGATCTCAAGCAACATGCCCAGTATAGTCGCAAGGATTTGAGCTTCTTCGATGACCTCCAGAAGGAGCGGTTCATCCCGTACGTAATCGAGCCCTCGGCCGGGGCCGACCGGGCCACCCTGGCCTTCCTGCTGGATGCCTACCGAGAGGAGGAGGTCCGGGGAGAGAAACGGGTCGTGCTGGGCCTGCACCCCACCCTGGCCCCCATCAAGGTGGCCGTATTGCCTCTGCTGCGCAACCGCCCCGACCTGGTGGAGCTGGCCCGATCGATCGCGAGGGATCTGCGGCGCCAATTCGTCACCCGCTATGACGATACCGGCTCCATCGGTCGCCTCTACCGGCGGCAAGATGAGATCGGGACCCCTTACTGCGTGACGGTAGATGTCCAATCCCTGACCGATCACGCCGTAACCGTTCGAGAACGAGACTCCATGCTCCAAGATCGGATCTCCCTCGAGGGGCTGGAGACCTATCTCCTAGAGAGACTATGCGGAAGAGATGGCTCTTAAGCTCACCATCGCCAAGAAGATGTTGTTGGGCTATCTTTCGATGTCCCTTTTGACCATCGCAGTGGGGGCTTATGCCCTATATGGCCTTTACCAACAGAATCAGATCACCAAGTTCATCGTAAACGATAACTTTCCCATGATCGATCGTTCCAAGGATCTGGTGAGCACCTTGGTGGCTCAAGAGCGCAGCGAGAAGAAATTTTTGGTCTCCAAGGACCCGGACTTCGTGGCGCTCTTCCAGGCAAGAGGCCAGGATTTCAAAAAACTTTTGGCCCATCTCCAGAAGCAGGCCCCGCGGGAGAAGAGAAGAAAGCTCAAACGAATCGGCTCTTTGCATGCCAACTACGAGGCTCATTTCCTCCAACAGGTCCCCCAGGTGCTGAAGGAAGGCCCCTTGGATCCCTCTCTGCTTTCTCAACATGAGGGGACTCAGCGCCTGAAGCGGTTGATCGAAGTGATCAAAGGGCTGGAGAGGTCCTCCTACCAGGCCCTAGATGTCGGGATGGTGGAGCTGAGACGCAAGGGCGAGAGGGCGGCGGCACTGACTCTGATCCTGGGTATCCTCAGCCTGCTCATAGGCATCGTCCTGGCGGTGGCCATTACCCTGAGCATTTCCTCCTCGATCAAGGAGCTGAAGCGGGCCACCCAGCACATCGCGGAAGGCGATTTCGATTACAACCTTCGGGTAAAGGCTAAAGACGAGGTGGGCGAGCTGGCTCACGCCTTTCGGTTGATGGCCCAACGGCTGAAGAAGTTGGAGGAGATCAACCTGGACGCCAGCCCGCTGACTCGGCTGCCCGGGAACTTGGTGATTCAACGGCGGCTGGAGGAGCTTCTGAAGGGGGGAAAAGAGTTTGCTCTCTGTCACTCCGACCTGGACAATTTCAAGGCTTATGCCGATCGATATGGGTACGCCTGGGCGAGCGAGGTGATCAAGGAGACGGCCCGAATCCTGGAGAGCAGCGTGAAGGAACTGGGCCAGGGCTGGGATTTAGTCGGACATATCGGCGGGGACGATTTCGTGATCATTATGACGGACCCTTCGCGAATCGATGCTATCTGTAGCCGGATTGTCCAGGAGTTCGACCGAATCATTCCCAGTTTCTATAGCCTGCAGGATGTCACTAGGGGCTATATCGAAGGCCATGACCGCCGGGGGATGGAGCAGCGGTTTCCGTTGATGTCCATCTCCCTGGCCGTTGTTACCGTGGAAGGGGGAAAATTTCACAGCCCCCTGGAGGTCTCGGAGGCTTGCGCCGAGTTAAAGGAATATGCCAAATCCTTGCCGGGAAGCAACTACGTCAAGGACATCAAGCAGGCCATGGCGTCCATCGCCCGAACCACCTAAGCGCCAAAGGCCGGCATATCGGGCGAGTGGTCTTATTGCTGGCCCTGGCCCTTGCGGGGTGTGCCACCCCATCCGTCGTCCCTCCGCCTCCCCTTCCCCCCCCTACCCCATCTGCCCCCAACGCCGCCCCCAGCGCGGCCGGGGCCGTAGTCCCTCCCTCGCCCGGGCCGACGAAGCCTGCGGCCGAGGAGCGCCATAAGGCCAGAGAGGCCTTCGGCCAGGCGGAGGAGCTCTTCAAAGAGGGCCGGTTTCAGGAGGCGATCGAGACCTATCAACGGGTTGCCGATCTTTACCCTCAGACCATGGAAGGGCCGAAAGCCCTCTTTCGGGTGGGCTATCTCTATCTTCAGAATCCTGCAGGGCCTACGTCAGACCGCGGGAAGGCCCGGGAGGTCCTTCATTCCCTGATTGAGCGCTATCCAACTATTCCTCAGCGGCCTTGGGCCGAGGCCTTGATCCGGCTCATCGATCAGCTGGAAAAGGGCGAAAAGAAAGCACTGGAGGTCCATCAGACCCAGGAGGCCCTGGTGCAGGAATTGGCCCGGGCGAAGGCGGAGCAGGAGCGGCTCTTGCAGGAAAGGGAAGCCCTCAAGCGGGAGATGGAAGGCCTCCAGCAGAGGATCGAGAAGATCAAAGGGGAGAATGCCGACCTGAGGGCGGAGCTCAAGCGGTTAAAGGAGCTGGATATCCTCCTGGAGAAGCAAAACCAACCCTAATCTGCCCCGGCAGCGCCTTTTACCCGAGGCTCACCTGCCTCGGGCACCCGATTTCCATTCGAGATCCCCCCCTGATTCGCCCGCCACCATCGGTTCCACCAATGAACGGAGGCCTTCTGTTGCTCGGGATCGGAGAAGGGGCGAGAGGTCAGACCTTGTCCGGTCTCTTTCCTGAGCTCTAACAGGAGGAAATCCCTGACCAGGAGGTCCTCATCGTTCAGTTCCTCGATGAGCTGGGCCACCCTCGGCTTGCGAGGCTGAGGCCCCTCGAACCGGTCGGCGGTCGCCACCGGCAATCGATAGAAGCCAGCCTTGGGGAGCTCATAAAAGAGGAACTTTAGGGCGTACCAGGGCAATTTGATCGGGAGGAAGAGGACCGCGTTCTCGCTGTCATTCTCCCATGTGGGGGGTGTTGCATAGGAGGAAGACGGCACCCCCACCCCACAGAAAACCAGTATCAGGGCAATCCATAGACCCTTCTTAAGCCAGAGAAGCAAGAGACCCTCCTTTTTGAATGCCTTTGACCTTGAGAAAACCCGCAGGGACACGGTGCGTCATCTCCCTGCGGGCAGCCTTGGCGTTTTACCGATAACCATGATAATTTAATCGTATAGAAATTTCCATTTTTAAGTGGCTAGAGGCTAAGGGTTTGCAAAAGTTCTTCTTCACTAGCCCCTAGCCCCTAACTTACTTAAAGACCGGCTTCCTCTTCTCTTTGAAGGCCGCCAGTCCTTCCTTGACGTCCTCGCCGGTGAAGTGGTAGTGGACGGCCCATTGCTCCAGCTGCAGGGCATCCTGGATGTCCATCTGCATCCCCTGATTGACCAACTGCTTGACGGCCCTGCTGGCGGCGGAGCTTTTGCCGGCGATCTTGTTCACCAGCTCGGTGGCCGCTTCTTCCAGCTTATTGGCCGGCACGACCCGGTTGACCAGGCCCCAGTCCATGGCCTGCTGTGGGGTAAGCCAGTCGCCGGTGATGAGGAGCTCCTTGGCCCGATTGATCCCGATCTTGCGCGGCAGCCGCTGGGTGCCCCCTCCTCCGGCAATCAGGCCGAAGTTGGCATGCTGATCCCCAATGCGGGCCTCCTCGGAGGCGATCACGAGGTCGCAGACCAGCACCAACTCTAATCCGCCAGCCAGGGCCAGGCCGTTCACGGCGGCGATTACTGGTACCCGGCAGTTCTCCAGGTTATAGAAGACCCGCTCCCAAGTCCGGGTATACGCCCGGAACACCTGAGCCCCTTCCGGAGTCTCGAAGATCTGCTTGATGAAGGTCAGGTCGGCCCCAGCAGAGAAGGCCTTCCCTTTGCCGGTGATCACCACTGCCTTGATGCTCAGGTCTTTCTCCACATCCTCGATCGCCTCGCCGATCTCCTGCACGATCTCGTGGTTGAGCGGGTTCATCAGGTTGGGCCTGTTCAGATAGATCCAGGCCCCCGGTCCTCTTTTCTCGTAGATGATGTTTTGAAAGTGGTGCATCGATCTCCTCCTTCCCGGCGGTTTACTGCATCTGCGACAGAGGTTGAAATCCCACCATGGCTTTCCCTTTGACCAAGAGTCTAGCGGGACCGAGAATTTTAGTCAAGAGATTTTGCAGTCTTGTCCTGGGGCTATGCACAGGAGCGTTCGGGATTATGGACCGAAGTTGACCGCGCATGACTCGACCCTCATGGACAGGGGAGTATTGAGGTAACCCCACACAGGGAGGTGGCGGAC
>JACOWJ010000012.1 GCA_016176845.1 Nitrospinota bacterium | reverse complement strand
GCGAGGGGCCTATAGCTCAGTTGGTTAGAGCGCACGCCTGATAAGCGTGAGGTCCCTGGTTCAAATCCAGGTAGGCCCACCAGGGGGGCTGGGGAGGTGAGAGCCGAGAGTTGGGGGTGTAGCTCAGAAGGGAGAGCGCCTGCTTTGCAAGCAGGAGGCCAGCGGTTCGATTCCGCTCATCTCCACCAGAACGTCAGCTCTTTTATAGATTTTTCCCAAGGTTTTTTTGTTCTTTGACAATTGGAAGTTATCCAGAACGAGATTTTGGGTAACCGACTACAAGCTGGTTGAATAAAAGGCGCTTTAGTGATCAAGCTACTAAGGGCACACGGTGGATGCCTTGGCGCTAGCAGGCGAAGAAGGGCGTGGTAAGCTGCGATAAGCTTCGGTGAGCCGCTAACAGGCGTTGACCCGGAGATACCCGAATCGGGTAACCGGTTACGGTTAATCCCGTAACACCCCTGGCTGAATCCATAGGTTAGGGGGGCCAACCAGGGAAACTGAAACATCTCAGTACCCTGAGGAAAAGAAAGCAAATGCGATTCCCTAAGTAGTGGCGAGCGAAAGGGGAAGAGCCTAAACCGTAGGGGATGTAGAAGCTCGTAGGCGTTGTTCCCTCGGGGTTGCGGGGCTCAGTTGGGCGGGGCTACGACCTCGCCGGAGAGTTAGAAAGACAGTCCTTAGCTGAACGGTCTGGAAAGGCCGGCCATAGGGGGTGACAGTCCCGTAAGCGAAAAGGTCTGTCCTCTCTGGACTGAGTTCCCAAGTACCACGGGACACGAGAAATCCCGTGGGAATCTAGGAGGACCACCTTCTAAGGCTAAATACTCGCTAGCGACCGATAGTGAACTAGTACCGTGAGGGAAAGGCGAAAAGAACCCGGGTGACGGGAGTGAAATAGAACCTGAAACCGTGTGTCTACAAGCGGTGGAAGCACGATAGGCCAAAGGGCTTGTCCTGGAGGTCTCGTGCGACCGCGTACCTATTGCATAATGGGCCAGCGAGTTACTCGGCGTGGCAAGGTTAAGCCGTTAGGTGGAGCCGTAGCGAAAGCGAGTCTGAATAGGGCGTTTAGTTGCGTAGAGTAGACCCGAAACCGGGTGATCTACCCATGGCCAGGGTGAAACAGATGTAACAATCTGTGAAGGCCCGAACCCACCAAGGTTGAAAACTTGGGGGATGAGCTGTGGGTAGGGGTGAAAGGCCAAACAAACCCGGATATAGCTGGTTCTCCCCGAAATATATTTAGGTATAGCCTCATGGGATGAGTGATGGCGGTAGAGCACTGGATGGACTAGGGGCCTTACCGGGCTACCAAACCCAACCAAACTCCGAATGTCATTTACTTTCACCATGGGAGTCAGACTGCGGGGGATAAGCTCCGTGGTCGAAAGGGAAAGAGCCCAGACCGCCAGCTAAGGTCCCAAAGTATAGGCTAAGTGGGAAAGGTTGTGGGATTGCCTAGACAGCCAGGAGGTTGGCTTAGAAGCAGCCATCCTTTAAAGAAAGCGTAATAGCTCACTGGTCAAGCGGCCCTGCGCCGAAAATTTAACGGGGCTTAAGCCTATCACCGAAGCTGCGGGATCGGTGAAAACCGATCGGTAGGGGAGCGTTCCATGTCAGATACAAGCCAGACCGGAAGGACTGGTCCAGGGGCATGGAAGTGAGTATGCTGGCATAAGTAGCGAGAAAACGGGTGAGAAACCCGTTCGCCGAAAACCCAAGGGTTCCTGGGGAAGGGTAATCCGCTCAGGGTTAGTCGGCCCCTAAGCCGAGGCCGAAAGGCGTAGGTGATGGGAAGCAGGTTAATATTCCTGCACCACCAAGGCAGCGCTTGAGCGATGGGGTGACGCAGGAGGGTAGGTCATCCTGCGATTGGAAATGCAGGTTCCAACCCGTAGGGGGGCGTCCTAGGCAAATCCGGGATGCCATTAACCCCAAGGGGAAGGAGGAGTCCGTGAGGGCATAAACTGATCGACCCCACACTGCCAAGAAATAGCCTCTAGCGAGTTGTCTGGGTGACCGTACCGGAAACCGACTCAGGTGGGTGAGGAGAGAATCCTAAGGCGCTTGAGAGAACCCTTGCTAAGGAACTCGGCACATTAGCTCCGTAACTTCGGGAGAAGGAGTGCCCCTGTTAGGTGAATCCCCTCGCGGGAGGAGCCGAGAGGGGTCGCAGTGACCAGGCCCAGGCGACTGTTTATTAAAAACACAGGTCTCTGCTAAGTCGCAAGACGACGTATAGGGACTGACGCCTGCCCGGTGCTGGAAGGTTAAGGGGAGGGGTTAGCCGCAAGGTGAAGCTCTGAACCGAAGCCCCAGTAAACGGCGGCCGTAACTATAACGGTCCTAAGGTAGCGAAATTCCTTGTCGGGTAAGTTCCGACCTGCACGAATGGCGTAACGACTTGGGCGCTGTCTCAGCAAGGGACTCAGCGAAATTGTAGTATCGGTGAAGATGCCGGTTACCCGCGACGAGACGGAAAGACCCCGTGCACCTTTACTGCAGCCTGGTATTGGATTTTGGGGTAGTATGTGTAGGATAGGTGGGAGGCGAAGAAGCTGGGGCGCTAGTTCCAGTGGAGCCATCCTTGAAATACCACCCTTATTGCTTCGGAGTTCTAACTTGACCCCGTGATCCGGGGTGAGGACAGTGCCAGGTGGGTAGTTTGACTGGGGCGGTCGCCTCCTAAAACGTAACGGAGGCGCCCAAAGGTTCCCTCAGGCTGGATGGAAACCAGTCGTAGAGCGTAAAGGCATAAGGGAGCTTGACTGCGAGACTGACAAGTCGAGCAGGTGCGAAAGCAGGGCTTAGTGATCCGGCGGTTCTGTGTGGAAGGGCCGTCGCTCACCTCGATGTCGGCTCATCGCATCCTGGGGCTGAAGCAGGTCCCAAGGGTTGGGCTGTTCGCCCATTAAAGCGGTACGTGAGCTGGGTTTAGAACGTCGCGAGACAGTTCGGTCCCTATCTGTCGCGGGCGAAGGATATTTGAGAGGAGCTGTCCCTAGTACGAGAGGACCGGGATGGACGAACCTCTGGTGCACCAGTTGTCCCGCCAGGGGCACAGCTGGGTAGTCATGTTCGGAAGGGATAACCGCTGAAAGCATCTAAGCGGGAAGCCCACCTCAAGATGAGATATCCCGTGGCCGCAAGGCCCCTAAAGGCCCCTCGAAGATGACGAGGTTGATAGGCCAGAGGTGTAAGCGTAGTAATGCGTTTAGCTGACTGGTACTAATCGGCCGTGCGGCTTGATCACATAGTCTTTGATTCAACCAGCTTTCCAATTGTCTTAAAGGTTTGTTTTAGCCTTGGTTGTTTTCGGTGGCCATAGCGAGGGGGAAACACCCGTTCCCATCCCGAATACGGCAGTTAAGCCCCTCAGCGCCGATGGTACTGCGTTGGTAACGGCGTGGGAGAGTAGGTCGCTGCCGAGAGCGCTAATAAAAAAGGCCCGGGAAGGAATTCTTCCCGGGCCTTTTTTATTTCTCCCGCCCCATAAGCATTTAAACCTAAGGAGACCTCATCCAATGGCTCTCGTATTCAAAAGGTCTTTACCTCCCGGTAGACTCCAAAGACCTCCCTCCAACTATCAGAGATCTCTCCCAGGGTAGTATAGGCCTTCACGGCTTCAAGGATCAAGGGCATCAGGTTCGCTTCTCCCTGCGCCGCCTCTTTTAGCCCGGCCAAAGCCGCCTTTACCCTCTGGCCATCCCGTCTCTCCTTTGCCCGGGCCAGCTTTCCTCTCTGCTTTTGTTCCAGGGCGGGGTCCACCTTAAGGAGCTTGGCGGAGCTCTCGGCCTCCGAGGATGAGAACCGGTTTATCCCCACCACCACCATCTCCCCCTGCTCGACCGCTTGCTGATAGCGATAGGCGCTCTCCTGAATCTCCCGCTGGATATAACCCTGCTCGATCGCCTTGAGCACCCCACCCCGCGCCTCGATCTCGGCGATGTAATCCCAGGCCTTTCGCTCCAGCTCGCTGGTCAAGGCCTCGAGGGCATAGGACCCTCCCAGTGGATCTACCATGTGCGCCGCCCCGCTTTCATAAGCGATGATCTGTTGAGTTCGCAGGGCCAACCGAACCGCCTCCTCGGTGGGAAGGGATAAGGCCTCGTCCCAGGAGTTGGTGTGCAGGGATTGAGCCCCCCCGAGGACAGCCGCGAGGGCTTGTAAAGCAACTCGCACGATGTTGTTCTGGGGTTGCTGGGCCGTGAGGGTGGAGCCGGCGGTCTGGCAGTGAAATCGCATCTTCCAGGAGTCGGCCTTCCGGGCCCTGAACCGCTCCCGCATGATCTTCGCCCACATCCGCCGGGAGGCCCGGAACTTGGCAACCTCCTCCAGGAAATCATTATGGACGTTGAAGAAAAAGGAAAGGCGCGGTGCGAAATCGTCCACCTGAAGGCCGGCCTCCAGGGCGGTTTGGACATAGGTGACGCCATTCGCCAGGGTAAAAGCCAGCTCCTGCACGGCGTCGGCTCCGGCCTCTCGGATATGGTATCCGCTAATGCTGATGAAGTTCCACTGCGGTAGATTACGGCTCCCATAACGAAAGACATCGGTGATCAGACGCATGGAAGGACGGGGCGGGTAGATGTAAGTGCCGCGGGCGATATATTCCTTCAAAATGTCGTTCTGAATGGTCCCACGCAGCTGATCTTGTCGCACCCCCTGCTTTTCCGCCACCGCGATATACATGGCCAAAAGGATCGAGGCCGTGGCATTGATGGTCATGGAGGTGCTGATCTGGTCCAGGGGGATATCCTGAAAGAGGGTCTCCATATCCTCCAGGGTATCGATGGCAACCCCCACCTTGCCCACCTCTCCCGCCGCCAGGGGGTGATCCGAATCGTAGCCCATCTGTGTGGGCAGATCAAAGGCCACGCTCAGGCCCGTTTGTCCCTGCTCCAACAGGTACTTATAACGGCGGTTGGACTCCTCGGCGGTGCCAAAACCGGCGTACTGGCGCATGGTCCAAAGGCGACCCCGGTACATGGTCGGCTGGATGCCCCGGACATAAGGGTACTCCCCCGGAAGTCCCATCTGAGTCGAGTAATCGAACTCTCCCAGATGCGAAGGCGTGTAAACGATCTCTCGCTTTCTCTCACTATCCAAGGATCAGTAACACCTCCCCTCCCTCCACCTTCTGTCCTTCCCGCGCAAAGATCTCCTTAATCTCTCCATCCTTCGGGGCCTTCAGTTCGTTTTCCATCTTCATGGCCTGGATGATAACCAGCCCTTCTCCGCGCTGAACTCCCTGGCCCTTCTGGACCAAAACGCTGATCACCATGCCGGACATCGAAGAACTGATCTTTTGCTCTCCCTCCAGGACCTGCTGCTTCTTTTTGGCCCGTAAGGCCTTCAGGCTTTCCTCGACCACCTCGGCCTGGAAGGCCTCGCCACCCAACCAGATTTGGCAGAGGTCTCCTTTCCTCCCGACTTCCACCTCATAAGACCTGCCCTCGATAATCAGGGAATAAAGAGCCGGCTGGGGTCTGGCCAAATCCACCTGATAGACCCTGTCATCGACCTGGACCCGGTAAAACCTCCCTTCCTTCCCTGTCGTTTCCTCTTTTTTCCCAGGTTTCGGTGAGTCTGAGGGGTCGGTATCCGGCTGAATCGTGACTCGATAAGAGCGCTCTCCAACCCTGACCTCGTAAGCCATTCCTCTCCTGTCTCCTTCCTTACCCTCGGCTCTCCAAGAGCTTCCTCCGCCCGGCCATCTTCCAAGGGTTGAAAGAGGAAAGCGTCCCATTGCTGAGAGGCGCCATGGCCGGCTTCTTTTCCTTGCCGGTCAGGAATGCGTCCAGGGCGGCGGCCAGGACAACAATATCCGCTTTCTCGGTCCCTTCCTCCTCGGGAGCGGGAGTCATCCGCCCCTTTTCCTTCGTTCGATCGGCTTGGAGGAGCTTTCGATCGATGTAACTGGTATCGATCTCCCCGCGATGGAAGTGCTCGTCCCTCATCACCTCCAACAGGAAGGGAATGACCGTCTTGACCCCGGTGATGGTGTACTCCCGCAGGGCCCGCTCCATCCGTCGGATCGCCTCCTGGCGATCCCTTCCCCAAACGATGAGTTTGGCGATCAGGGGGTCATAGTAGATGGGGATCTCATAACCGGGAAAGACTCCACTGTCCACACGAACTCCCGGTCCCTCCGGAGAGCGAAGCACCTCGACCCGGCCCGGGCAGGGGAAGAAATTGTTGGCCGGGTCCTCCGCGTAGATGCGGCATTCGATGGCAGCCCCCCGGAACTGAATCTCTTCTTGGCGATAGGGAAGCTTTTCCCCGGCAGCGATCCGGATCATCTCCTTGACGAGATCGAGGCCAGTAACCATCTCAGTGACCGGGTGCTCCACCTGTAGACGGGTGTTCATCTCCAGAAAATAGAAGTTGCCCCGACGATCTACCAGGAACTCCACGGTCCCGGCGCTGTAATAGCCCACCGCTCGAGCGGCCGCCAGGGCCGTCTCCCCCATTGCCCGGCGCAGTTCCTCGGTCATAATGACCGAGGGGGATTCTTCGATCACCTTTTGGTGGCGCCTCTGAATGGTGCACTCCCTTTCTCCCAGATGGATCAAGTGACCCTGCTGATCCCCCAGGATCTGGACCTCGACATGCCGGGGGTTCTCCAGATATTTCTCCACGTAAACTGCCGGGTCCCCAAAGGCTGACTGGGCCTCAGAGCGGGTTGCCCGAAAACTGCTCGGGACCTCTTCCCGGCTGCGGATAATCCGCATGCCCTTGCCGCCGCCACCTGCCGAGGCCTTCAGGACGATGGGGTAACCGATCTCCCCAGCCAAAGCGGAAACCTCAGCCTCGCTCTCCACCGGATTAACCGTTCCGGGCACCACCGGCACCCCAGCCTCCCGCATGACGCGGCGGGCCTCCGTCTTGCTCCCCATGACCCGAATGGCCTCGGGAGGCGGACCCAAGAAGATCAGGCTTTCCTCCTGACACCTTTGGGCAAAACGGTAGTTCTCGGCCAGGAATCCGTAGCCAGGATGGATGGCCTGGGCTCCTTTCTCTTTGGCCAGCCCGATGATCTTTTCGATGGCGAGGTAGCTCTCTTCAGGGGCTGGAGGACCTATGCAGTATGCCTCATCGGCCAAACGGACATGGAGGGCCTCCCGGTCGGCCTCAGAGTACACCGCCAGGCCTCGGATATCCAGTTCCATCAAGGCGCGCAAGATTCGGACCGCGATCTCCCCACGGTTAGCGATCAGCACCTTTCCGATCATGTCTGCTCCCAAAAGGGATTAGGGATTAGCCATTAGGGATTAGTGAATGGATGTAAATGGCTATTTCTCTACTAATCCCTGGTCCCTAACCCCTGGCCCCTATTTTTAGAGGGGGATATTGCCATGCTTCTTCGGCGGATTCGTATCGCGCTTGGTCTCGGTCATCTCCAGGGCGCGGATCAGCTTAGGGCGGGTATCCTTGGGCTCGATGACCTCATCGATGTAGCCCAGCTCAGCGGCCACATAGGGGTTGGCGAACTTCTCCTGGAACTCCCTTACTCTGGACTCCTTGAAGGCCAGGGGATCCTTAACCTGGGCGATCTCCCTGCTGTAAATGATCTCCACCGCCCCTTCAGCACCCATTACGGCGATCTCCGACGTGGGGTAAGCATAGTTGATATCGCCCCGGATGTGCTTACTGTTCATGACGCAATAGGCTCCCCCATAGGCCTTGCGGGTGATCACGGTAATCTTGGGGACGGTCGCCTCGCAGAAGGCGTAAAGCAGCTTGGCGCCATGCTTGATGATGCCCCCATGCTCTTGGTTTACCCCGGGCAGGAAGCCCGGAACATCCTCAAAGACGATCAAAGGGATATTGAAGGCATCGCAGAAGCGGACGAAGCGGGCACCTTTGAGCGAAGCAGCAATATCCAGCGTCCCCGCCAGGTGGGCTGGCTGGTTGCCCACTATGCCCACCGGCCGGCCCGACATGCGGGCAAAACCGATGACGAGATTCTGTCCGTAATAGGGCTGAACCTCGAAGAAATAGCCATCGTCCACCACGGCCTCGACGAGATCTTTCATGTTGTAAGGCTTGTTTGGGTTCTCCGGCACCAAGGTCTGGAGCAGTTCCTCCGCCCTCTCGGGATCATCCCTGGTGGGTTGGCGAGGCGGGTCTTCCATGTTATTCTGGGGAATGAAGGAGAGGAGCTCCCGGATTAAGGCCAGACATTCCTCGTCATGGTCCGCAATGAAGTGGGCTACGCCGCTCACCGAGTTATGCGTCATTGCCCCACCCAGCTCCTCCATGGTGATTTCCTCGTGGGTGGCGGTCTTAATGACATTGGGGCCGGTGATGAACATGTGACTGGTATCTTTAACCATGAGGGTGAAATCGGTCAGGGCGGGGGAGTAAACCGCCCCACCCGCGCAGGGTCCCATGATGGCGGAGATTTGAGGGACGACGCCGGAGGCCAGGACATTGCGCAAGAAGATATCTGCATAACCTGCCAGACTTTGGACACCCTCCTGGATCCGAGCCCCACCGGAATCGTTTAAGCCAATGACCGGAGCCCCAGTTTTCATGGCCAGGTCCATGATCTTGCAGATTTTCAAGGCGTAAGTCTCGCTCAGGGAGCCGCCGAACAAGGTGAAATCCTGGGCAAAGATGAAAACGTAACGGCCATTCACCTTTCCGTAGCCCGTCACCACCCCATCCCCTGGGATCCGGGTCTTTTCCATGCCAAAGTTGTTGCAACGGTGAGTGACGAACTTGTCGAGCTCTATAAAGGAACCCTCATCCAGGAGTTTCTCGATCCTCTCCCGGGCGGTGAGTTTACCGGTTGCATGCTGCCGCTTGATCCTCTCGGGGCCGCCTCCCAACTCTGCTAACTGATTTCGTCGCCTGAGTTCCTCGATTTTCGCTTCGATTTTCGCTCCCTTCTTTGCTTATGAGCCCTGTCTATCTTTAGCTTTGGAGGCTTTGAGAATACCTCTAGATAGTAGAAAAATATCAAACGGGTAGGTCAAAGTCAAACCTTATTTTCCTTGCGCCACCCATCCCCAAAATGGTAGAGAGGGGGTCCCAGCCACGGCGCCTTCGCCCTTGGAGGCCCCCCTTCCTCAAAACCTCTTGACTGGCCCCTCTGATTTTCGCTAAACTTCATATTCTACGAACTATTGGCAAGAAATGGGGCACCAGCGATTCCCCGCAGTCGGAGTCTTATGAATACCCTTCCAAGGACCGGACCAAGGGCAGTCAGATTGAAGCGGGGAGGATCCGTGGAGATCTTCCATTTCCCTGCCCTGGCCTGCGCCGGAAGGGTAATTCACGGCTTTGCCACTCGGAAGGGGGGAGTAAGCGAGGGAGCTTATGCGACGTTGAATTGCGGAGGGAGCGGAGACATGCGGGAAAACGTCCTTTCTAACCGGAAGGACCTCTGTCAGGCCTTGGGTTTGGATCCGCACAAACTGGTCTGTCTGCACCAGGTCCATGGGATCGAAGTGGTCCGAGTGGGACCGGGAGGATATACTCCCTCGGAGCGGTCGGCGGTCCTGAAGGAGGGAGATGCCCTGATCACCCGTGAGGTGGATCTCCCTTTGGCAATCATGACGGCCGACTGCCTGCCCATCATATTGGTCGATCCGGTCTCTCCCGCCGTGGGAATCGTCCATGCGGGCTGGCGGGGAACGCTGCAGGGCATACTCCCCCGGGCCGTAAGGGAGATGGAGAGGACTTTAGGCTCGCTCTTGCCGAATCTCTGGGCAGGCATCGGGCCAGGCATTGCCCCTTGCTGCTACGAAGTGGGAGAGGAGGTCGCCGGTCCCTTTCGAGAGCGGTATCCTGGATGGCGCGCGTGGCTGTGGCCCGGAAGAGAAGGCCGCTACCGATTGGATCTGGCGCGGGCCAACCTGCTCCAACTGAAGGAGCTGGGAATTCCGGAGCAGCAAATCGGACTGGTCGGGCGGTGTACCTGCTGCCATCCATCGCTCTTCTTCTCCCACCGCAGGGAGCATGGGAAGACCGGCCGGATGATGAGCCTGGTCGCGCTCAGTCCTTGACAGCGCTGGCTTTTTGTGATACGAAAAATCGAGTAAAAATTATCGATGGCGTTAAGAAAAGAGAGGGAAGATGAATCCCGGCCAGGATACGTTATCCAAGGCTTATGACCCTTCGCAAGTGGAACAGAAGTGGTACCAGTTCTGGCAGGAACAAGGCCTCTTCCATGCCGATGAGAATTCCGAACGGCCGCCCTTCAGCATCGTCATCCCCCCGCCTAATGTCACGGGCTTGCTCCACATGGGTCATGCCCTCAATAATACTCTGCAGGACATCCTGTGCCGCTGGAAGCGCATGGAAGGGTACAATGTCCTCTGGCTGCCCGGGACCGACCACGCGGGGATCGCGACCCAAAACGTGGTGGAGCAGCAGCTCCTGAAGGAGGGCACAGATCGGCACCAGCTGGGCCGGGAGCGGTTCATCCAGCGGGTATGGCGGTGGAGAGAGGAATCGGGCCGCACCATCATCCATCAGCTGAAACGATTAGGCTCCTCTTGCGATTGGGAACGGGAGCGTTTTACCCTGGATGAGGGGCTCTCGGCGGCTGTCCGCGAGGTTTTCGTCCGGCTCTACGAGGAGGGGATGATCTATCGGGGAGATTACATCATCAACTGGTGTCCCCGGTGTCAAACGGCCCTGTCGGATCTCGAGGTGGAACACGAGGAGATGAAGGGAAACCTTTACTACGTGCGATACTTCTGGGTGGATGGCCCGGACCATTTGACCGTGGCCACAACCCGCCCTGAGACGATCCTGGGGGATACGGCGGTCGCCGTCAACCCGAAGGATCCCCGCTATACGGGGATCGTCGGCCGTCAGGTCTATCTCCCCTTGGTCAAGAGGCCGCTGCCGGTGGTGGCCGATGAGTATGTGAGCATCGAATTCGGCAC
The DNA here is from genome assembly GCA_016176845.1 of Nitrospinota bacterium. Taxonomy (GTDB): domain Bacteria; phylum 2-12-FULL-45-22; class 2-12-FULL-45-22; order 2-12-FULL-45-22; family JACOWJ01; genus JACOWJ01. The sequence continues at coordinate 9,766 of JACOWJ010000012.1, read as the reverse complement.
GGGTGCCTTGAAGATTACCCCGGCCCATGATCCCTACGACTTCCAGGTGGGGGTACGTCACCAGCTTCCCTCTTTGAAGGTGATCGATGAGAAGGGGCAGATGAGCGAGGCCACCGGACAGTACGCTGGGATGGATCGGTTTGAATGTCGCCGGCTCCTGCTGGAGGAACTGCGTAAGGAAGGGCATTTGGAGAAGGTCGAGCCCCATCGGCATGCGGTAGGCCATTGCCAGCGCTGCCGGACCATTGTGGAGCCCCTGCTCTCCAAACAATGGTTTGTCCGAATGGAGGAGCTGGCCAGGCCGGCTATCGAGGCCGTCCAGGAGGGTCGAGCCCGCATCATCCCCAAGGGCTGGGAGAAGACCTATTTCGAATGGATGACGAACATCCGGGATTGGTGCATCTCGCGCCAGATCTGGTGGGGGCATCAGATCCCGGCCTGGCATTGCCAGGATTGCAGCGGGATCACTGCGGATCGGGCTACGCCTGCCCATTGTAAGCACTGCGGCAGCTCGAAAATCATCCAGGAGACGGACGTCTTGGATACCTGGTTCAGCTCGGCCCTGTGGCCCTTCTCCACCCTGGGCTGGCCCCAGCGGACCCGGGAGCTGGAGCTTTTCTATCCAACGTCGGTCCTGGTCACCGCCTTCGACATCCTCTTCTTCTGGGTGGCCCGCATGATGATGATGGGACTGAAATTCAGGGGGGATGTCCCTTTCCGCGATGTTTACATCCATGCCTTGGTCAAGGACATCGAAGGCAAGAAGATGAGCAAATCCCGGGGGAACGTGATCGACCCCTTGATCATGATCGACCGATACGGGGCCGATGCCTTTCGTTTTACCCTGGCCGCGTTTGCCGTCCAGGGACGGGACATCCTCCTCTCGGAGGAACGGATCCAGGGCTACCGCCACTTCGCCAACAAGCTCTGGAATGCCGCCCGCTTCGTCCTCATGAACCTGGAGGGATATTCGCACCCGGCGACCCCGGAAGGGGAGATGGGGGATCTGGATCAGGGGCAGCTAACGATTGTGGATCGCTGGATCCTGAGCCGCCTGACCGGTGCCATCCGGCAGGTGAAGTCGGCCATGGAGGAGTATCGCTTCAACGAGGTGGCCAACGCACTTTACCAGTTCATCTGGCACGAGTATTGTGACTGGTACCTGGAGCTAATCAAGCCCCGGCTTCGATCGGCCGGACCGGACCGGCTATCCGCGCAGCGGGTTATGGTCTGGGTCCTGGATATGTGCCTGCGGATGCTCCACCCCATTATGCCCTTCATCACGGAGGAGCTGTGGCAACAACTTCCAGTCGAGGGGGAGACCATTATGCGGGCCCCCTTTCCCCAGGTTCGGGAGGTGTGGTTTGCCCCTCAGACCGAGGAAGAGATGGGGCTCACCATGGAGGTGATCGGAGAGATTCGCAACATCCGGAGCGAGCTAAACATCGCACCTTCCAAGAAGGTGGAGGTTATCCTCTCCTCGCCGGATGAGGGAGAGCGAGCCATGCTACAAGCTCATGCGGAGGATATCTCCCTGCTGGCCTCCTTGGCCTCCCTGACGGTCGTCTCCCAACACGAAAAGATCCTGGGCGCCCTGACCTCGATGGTGAGCAAGACGGAGGTCATTGTCCTGCCTGGGGAGGGGATCGACATGGAGGGAGAGCGGAAGCGCTTACGGAAAGAACTGGCCAAGATCGAAGAGGACTTGCTCCTCCTGGAAGAGAAGCTCTCGCGGGAAGATTTCCGCGCCAAGGCTCCCCCGGAGATCGTGGAAAAGAACCTCGAGCGGAGGGAGGCCCTGCGGGAAAAGGAATCCCGGCTGAGGAGAGGACTTGCCCGGATCGAGGGCGAGGCCTAAGCAGGTGCTCGGCGCCCGGCTTTTAAATTAGGGGCTAGGGGCTAGGGGCTATTAAGAAAGAAGAGCTTTTGCTAATCCCTAGTCCCTAGTCCCTAAATTGGTCGAAATGACAACCTTTTGATGAAACGGACTACCAGGGGTAACGTGGAGGGATGGGGAGAATGGAGGGGCTGTTGACACCTCAAACGCAGGAGCTGATCCGGATGGCCCTGATGGAGGACCTGGGATCGGGGGATATTACCACGGAGAACACGGTATCTCCCGAGGCCAGGGCTCGGGGCGTGATCCGCGCGAAGGCGCCCTTGGTATTGGCCGGGCTGGAGGTGGCGCGAGCGGTCTTTTCGGCGTTGGATCCCCAAGTGGCCTTTCGCGGTTTTGCCAGGGATGGGGAGGTCCTGGAGGCGGGAACCGGAATCGCTGAAGTGGAAGGGAGTGCCCAGTCACTCCTGAAGGGAGAGCGGTTGGCCTTGAACTTCTTGCAGCAGCTCTCGGGAATCGCAACCCTCACGGCGGAATGTGTCCGGCGGATCCAGGGTACCAAGGCCCAGATCTTGGATACCCGCAAGACCACCCCAGGCTGGAGGCACCTGGAGAAATACGCGGTGCGCATGGGGGGCGGAACTAACCATCGTTACAGCCTGGGCCACGGCATTCTGATCAAGGACAACCACATCGCGCTGGCCGGGGGTTTGGCCGAGGCCGTGGAAAGGGCCCGACGGGGGTGCCCCCCCCTGATGAAGATCGAGGTGGAGGTCCAGACCCTGGCTCAGGTGGAGGAGGCCTTGAGGGTCGGGGCCGAGATGATCATGCTGGACAACATGGCCTGCAAGGAGATGGAGCAGGCCGTGCGCTATGTTGCTGGAAGGGCCCTGGTAGAGGCCTCGGGGGGGATTAGCCTGGAAAGCCTGGAGGCTGTGGCTCGAACAGGGGTAGATTTCATCTCCCTGGGCAGGCTGACCCATTCTGCCCCGGCGGTGGATATCTCCTTGAAATATGAAAGGATTTAACGCCCGTGCTCTTAGTGGCCGACATTGGAAACACCAATAGTGTGTTAGGAGTCTTCAAAGGCGAGGAGCTGGCAACCGACTGGCGAATCGCCACTCGGAAGCACCAGACAGCGGATGAATATGGGATCCTGGTGCGTTACCTCTTCAGCCTTAGCCCCATCGACTTCCGGGACATCACCGATATCATCGTCTCCTCCGTAGTGCCCCCCCTGTTGCCCGTCATGATGGAGATGTTCCAGCGCTATTTCCACGTCTCCCCGCTGGTGGTGGAGCCCGGCATCAAGACCGGCATCCAGATCTTGGTGGATAACCCCCGGGAGGTGGGGGCCGACCGGATTGTCAACGCGGTAGCAGCCTACGAACGGTACGGAGGGCCCACGATCGTGGTGGATTTCGGGACCGCTACGACTTTCGATGTGATCTCCCGGAAGGGAGATTACTTGGGCGGAGTGATCTCTCCCGGGATCACCATCTCCATGGAGGCCTTATTCAACGAGGCTGCTAAGCTCCCCCGGGTCGAGCTCGTCCGGCCCAAGAACGTGATCGGCAAGAATACCGTTCACAGCATCCAGTCTGGCATCCTCTACGGCTATGTAGGCCTGGTCGATGGCACCGTCCAACGGATCAAGAAGGAGATGGAGGCCGAGGCTTACGTCGTGGCTACCGGGGGACTGGCCGGATTCATCGCCCCGATCTCCGAGACCATCCGGGAGGTGGAGCCGTACCTGACCTTGAAGGGGCTGCGCCTCATTTACGAGCGGAACAAGCGACACGAGCCATGAGCTATTTAAAGATATTCGGTCCAGCCACGCTCCTTTAATTGTTGGACTACCTCTCTGACCTCTTGGTCCCGCTCTTTCGGGCAGATCAGCAGGGCATCCTCCGTATCCACGATGACCAGGTCCTTTAGGCCGATGGTGGCTACCAGCTTCCGAGGGCTGTAAATCAGGCAGCCCTGGGTATCGAGCCCCAGGTGTTTGCCCCAGACGAGGTTCTCCGATTCGCCGTAGAGGTCAGAGAGGGAACGCCAGCTTCCCACATCGTTCCATCCAAGCTCCAGGGGGATGACGGCTACCTGGGAGGATTTTTCCAGGACGCCTTTGTCGATCGAGATGGCCTCCAGCCCGGCATAGACTCGTTGGCTGGCCTCCTCCTCCTGAGAGGTGCCCAAGGCGGCCTCGATCTCTTTCATTCCGGAGAAGAGTTGGGGCAGGTGTTGGCGGATATTTTCTAAAATGGCTTCCACACGCCAGAGGAAGATACCGCTGTTCCAAAGGTATTCCCCGCTAGAAAAGAGCTGTTGGGCCAGCGGGGGATCCGGCTTCTCAATAAACCTATCCGCCTGGAAGATCTTGATTCCTCTGATCTGGAGAAGCTCTCGTCCCATCCGAATATAGCCATAGCCCGTAGCCGGCCGATTCGGTCGAATCCCCAAGGTAACCAGATATCCGCCAAAGCCCCGCGCATCCATCCCTTGCGACAGCGAAACTGCCCGAGGATCCGGGGTTCTCAGAGACCCTCCCAGATTCAGAAAATCCCGAGCAACCGATAAGGCGTCTCGGAACAAGGCCTCGTCACGAATCCAGTGATCGGCGGGCAGGGCCACCATGACGGCATCCGGCTCCCTTCGCAGGATATGGATGACGGCCAAGGCGATGCAAGCGGCCGTATTTTTCCCCTCCGGTTCCGAGAGGATATTTCCCGGAGGGATCTCCGGCAGCTGGCTTCGGGTGGCCGAGATCATGGATCGATCTGTGACGACCAGGATGTGAGCGGGATCGATCCAGGGAGATAGCCGTTGGACCGTCTGCTGGAGCAGGGTCCTTTCCCCGAGGATATCGAGAAGCTGCTTGGGTCGGCTCTCCCGGCTGCGCGGCCAAAACCGGGTGCCTTTTCCCCCCGCCATGATGACTGCATACATGCTTCACCTCTCCTGGAAAAAGGTTTTACCGTAAAGATGTTATGGGTCGTTTCTGGAGCCCATTTTCCTCCTCAGAGGTGATCGACCCTCCTCGGTCATGATGTTTAGGGCAGGCAAAATTTCCCCTGGAAAAACCAGTTTAGGAGGATTCGAAGAAATTTTCAACTTTTTTTTGTTGGGCCTTGGGAGATGATATAACGCGGATTTCGACATCTCCTTCACGTTTCATCCGATTTTGGAGCGAGGAGCGAGGGCCTCAACCGAGTAGTCCTCTACCGGGACCCCCAGCAGCCCCAAGATCTCTGCCTGAAGGGGATTCAAACTCGTCACAGAACGCAAGGGGGGAAATCCCTCGTGGATAATCTCCACCTAATTGATGTTGTCGAAGGCGGCCAGCAATGTAGCAGTTTGAGGCCGCCAGGTCTGAATCTTGTTAGGCATCAACCCCGCCAGCGGACGGTCCCGCCTCAAGAGATCCTGGGCTGCCTGGCGCTGGATCAGGGTATAGAGCTGGAGGGCCAGGGTCAGGATGAAGATCATCGCGCAGATCGGGTTGGGCTTCTCCAGCAGCATCGGAGCCACAGCCAAAGGACCCTTCAAGACATGAAAAACCTGCTCCACTTTGTACTGGCGTTTGTAGAGCCCCAACAGGCGAGAGGCCGACCACTCCTGGGGGTCCCGGTTGCTGACCATCAGGAAGAACCCATCGAGCCAGGCCTCCTCCTGGATGGCTTCGGCCTTTCGGCAGACTTTCAGCTCAAAGATCGCCTTCTCTTCAGTCACATACTGGCTGTTGGGCCCAGGCCTTCCCGGCCCCAGTTTCCTGCGGCGGCTCTCGACATGCTCTTCGATGCTCACCTCCAGCCATCCTTCCACCTTATGCTCCCGCAGAGCCTGCCCTGGACTCGATCCAGGGATCTTGGCCACGGCCGAAGAAATCGCTTCCCGGGTGGTGAGCTTCCGCCGGTTGAGCTTTCCCCGCAGGGCAAGCAGATCGGCCTCGGCCTCTTGCAGGTGACGCTCCCGGGTGTCAGCCTGCTGGTGAGCGAGCTGGCTGCTTCGAACGATGAGCTTGCGCAAAGGGTAGGAATGGCCTTCCTTGTCTTTGATCATCCAGGACTCTTCACAGACCTGGTAGCCCCCCAACGGATATTCCGTCCTCAGCCCAGCCATCCCCGAAGGCTCTTGGTCCACCTCCCCTTCCTCTTCTTCTTCTTCCGGCAGATCCGGGGCCTGCCTCTTGCGGCGGGTGCCCGGCCGGCCGGTCCGTCTCGGGTAAATGGGCTTTTGACCCTCTCCTTCCGGGGTTACGGCCGTAAAGCGAAGCCCTCCCCCCTTCAATTTCTCGATCAGCTCCTCCTGCCGGGCCACCGTCATGGCCAGCGGAGCCAGAAACTGCCCCCCTTGGGCACAGATCTCTTGCAAGGTCTCCAGGGTGGCGATCTTGCAATCGCCAATGAAGCAAAAGGAGCTCTTGCCGGCCAACTGCCGCAGCCGCTCCCAATAGGACAGGGGCAAGGTGCATTCGCCGGTGTTGCCGTCGTGGGTCCCCGACACCAGGGGGACCTTCCCATCCCCGGTGACGGCCATCCCCACCACCACCCTGGATCAAGTCCAGGGCAGGCTCTGCTTGAGGTCAGGCCGGTGGTCTTTGCTGTAGCCCAAGGTAATGAGCACGGCCGGCTGTCCCGTGGCCGAATCGTAGGTGCCCCACAGAGATACACTGGTCGGGTCGTAGTGGATCTCATCGAGCCGCAGGCCAAATTCGCCCACGATATGGGTACTGATCGATCCCTGGATCGGCTCCAGCCCCTTCTGGTAGAGGGCATCCAGAGTTATCGCCCAGCCGGTCGTCGGTCCAATCCTCCGGTCGGTAGCCGGGGAAAAGCTCTCCCAGGATCGAGGTCTCCTCCGCCCACCCCTCCACCCGGTACAGGGCCCGGCCGTTGTTGAGCAAATAAACCATCAGAGCGGCCACCGCCTCTCCGTGGCTGATCTCTCGGTTGGGGTGGGAGGGCGCCAGGGTATCGATGATGGACACCACGGCCATCCTTTGAATAAAGTGGTTCAAGATGGGGGCCGAGCCCACCTTCTTGGTAATGGTTTGGGAGAGGCTCTCTCCATCCTTGGGATCGGTCACCGGAGGTTTGGGGGCCTTGCGGCGGGGAGCCCTTCCCGCCCACGGCTTCTTCCGGCGTGGGCTGGGACGGGGGTTGCGCCGGGGCTTGGGAACCTCCTGAGGGTTAGCGCCCTCAACCCACGAGCTTCCTGGAGATTGGGATGGCCCCCGGGGGCCAGGATGGCCTCCCTGGGATACCCCATGCTGAACCAAGGTAGCTCCCTGTGTCAGGGGGGCTCCTTCTACAAAACCGGTTGGCCACAACACCCAAAGCAGAGCCTGCCCTGGACCCGATCCAGGGGCTGCTCCCAGCAGCCATCCCACCAGCTTACCCATGGCCCTTTTCCTCCTCGTCAAAGAGTTGATCTTTCCAGAGATACCTCAACTGAGGAGGAATATACCCCTACGGAGGAAAAATCTCAACTTTGCCAGGGGGGATGTCGAAATCCGCGATATAAGGGCCAGACAAGGCAATTTGCCCCCCATATGGGGCAGGGCGTTGATCTTCCATTCGGCCATTGACAGTCGAGCACGCCCCCATCCCCCCCTTCGTAAGGGGGGGGCGCCGAAGGCGGGGGGGTGAGGAAAGATACTGCGTGGCCGGAGCGATGATCATGGCCTGGGGCAGTAAGAAGCCTTCATCTCCGGATCGCGGCGTACTGCGTCTCGTGGAGCCGGTAGAAGATCCCCTTCTGCTGCAGCAGCTCCTCATACGTCCCGATCTCCCGCACCTTCCCCTTGTGCAGGACGATGATTCGATCGATCTCCCGCAGGGTGGAGAGCCGGTGGGCGATCACCAGCGAGGTCCGGCCGGGGAGGAGCGCCTTCAGGGCCTCCTGGGCCAGGAGCTCCGTCTCCGGGTCCAGGCTGGAGGTGGCCTCGTCCAGGATCAGGATGCGGGGATCGAGGATCAGGACCCGGGCCAGGGAGAGGAGCTGGCGCTGGCCGGCCGAGAGGTTCTTTCCTCCCTCGGCGACAAAGAAATCGTAGCCGTCGGGCAGCCCCTCGATGAACCGGTGGATTCCGACCCGCTCGGCGGCCTGCCGGACCACTTCCCGGGAGATTTGCGGATTGCCCAGCCTCAGGTTCTCCAGCAGAGAGGCGCAGAAGAGGAAGGGCTCCTGCAGGACCACCCCGATCTTTCGGCGCAGCCTTGTCAGGTCGATCGCCCGGATCTCCTCCCCATCTACCCGGATCTCCCCCTGAGAGGGCTCGTAGAGCCGATGGAGCAGGCGGATCAGGGTCGTCTTTCCTGCCCCGGTCAGTCCCACCAGTGCGGCCTTCTCCCCTGCCTCCAGCTTGAAGGAGACGCCCTGGAGGAGCGGCTCGTCCGGCCGGTAGGCGAACCAGACATTCCAGAGCTCTACCGCCCCTCCTCTGAGCGGAAAAGCGGGGGGAATGGGATGCAGAGGAGAGGCCCCCTCCGCCCTCCGGCTCCCCTGCTCTCTCGTCCCATGAGGGCAGGCGAGGACATCCCAGGGCCCCTCTGGGAACCCTCCATTCCCGTCCTGAGGGGCGGCGATCAGTGCGAAGACCCTCTCCAGGGAGGTCATGGCGGATTGGGTCAGGTTGTAGCGGCCGCTGAGCTCGGTGAGTGGCTGGAAGAACCGGCGGATGTAGCTGAAGAAGGCCACCAGAGCCCCCACCGAGAACTCCCCGACCGCTACCTTCACCCCCCCGTACCAGAGCAGCGAGGCCAGGGCGGTGTAGCCCAGGGCCTCGACCACCACGTAGAGGGCCGAGTCGTACCGGGCGGTCCCCCGCTGGGTCTCCAGAAGCTTTTGGTCCAGTTCCCGCAGCCCCTCCAGGTTACGCCGCTCTCTCAGGAAAAGCTGGATGGTGGGCATTCCGGCCAGGCTCTCCTGCAGGTAGGCGCTGAGCTCGGCCACCAGGGTCCGTACCTTTCGGGAGCGCTCCCGGATCTTCCTCCGGAGGAAGGCCAGCAGAAGGAACAAGGGAGGGACCACCGAGAAGGTGAGCAGGGTGAGCTTCCAGTTCATCAGGGACATGATCACGACGATCTGGGCCAGCAGGATGAGGTCCCCCAGGAGTCCCACGATTCCGGCCACGAAGAGGTTACTGACCGCCTCCGGATCCCCGATGACCCGGGTCATCAGGGCCCCCGAGGGGTGGCGGGCCAGGGCCGGCAGGGAGAGCCCCTGGAGATGCGCGAAGAGGACAACCCGCAGGCGATGGGTGATCCTCTGGCCGGCCGCCTGCACCAGGTAGGCCTGGAGATAGCGGGCCAGAAACTCCGAGGCCAGCAGGCCCACGTACACCGCCAGGATCCCCCGCAGCCCCTGAAAATCCCCTTTGAGGATGTGGCCGTCGATGGCCACCTTGTAGAGGTAGGGTTGCAGGAGGTGGAGGGTGGCCACCGTCGGTAGCAGGAGGACGCCCGCGAAGAGCGCCCATCGCTCGGGGCGGGCGTATCGCCACAGCTGCCGCAGCAGCCTCCGGTCGTAGAGCTTGCCAGGGCGCTCGGCCCCTGGAGTCTCCATCAGTTTCCGCACCTCCTCTCAGAGAGTGTGTGAAAAGTCTGGCATATCGTGGAGCGGTACTTAGAGGATCAGGTCATCGCTGTTTAAAGCCCCTCGAGCTCCCGCTGCAGCTGTTGCCGGCGGTAGATCCCCGCGTAGACCCCTCCCTGGCGGAGGAGATCTGTGGGACGGCCCTCCTCGACGATCCTCCCCTCCACCAGGACCGCCACCCGGTCCATCCCCCGCAGGGAGCTGACGCGGCTGGAGATGAGCAGACAGGTCTTCCCCTCGAGCCATGGCAGCAGCCCCTCCAGGATCCGCTCCTCGGTCAGGAGGTCCACCTGGGAGAAGGGATCGTCCAGGATCAGGATCGGGGGATCG
>JACOWJ010000011.1:40781-55988 GCA_016176845.1 Nitrospinota bacterium | reverse complement strand
GCCCATCCGAAAACCACCCGGCAGAGATCTTTTAAGTCTCCTCATCCCCCACCTCCCCTACAGGCAGCCCTTGAAGAACTCGACAGCGCCGACCGGCTCCAGCACCTGGATCTTGTGCACCCTCACCCGACCGTCAGAGAGCTCCCCCTCCACCAACACCTCTTTGCCGAAGGCCTTGTCCAGCTCGACGATATCGACCCCCTCCAGCTCCATCCGGTAGAACTCTCCCTCTTCCTCGGTGAAGAGGACCATGGGGTAGGCCTTTTCCAGGAGGCACTCCCCGACCCGCATGGCCCGGGCGCACGCCTCTCCCGTCAGCCTCCCCTTGATCTCCTGGGCCCCGGCCAGAGAGGCCCATCCTGCCAGAAGCACTGCCGCTGCCAACACCCGCTTCATGACCGTTCCTCCCCCAATGCTCGCTTCACCGCTGCCTCCAACTCCTCGTAGGAGAGCCGGCGGCCCTCAGTCAGGAGCTCCTGATTGACCGCCACTGCCGGGGGGGCGCGGCCCCTCCTTGCCCACGCCCCTCCCCAGGAGCCCCTTTCCCACCACCTCGATCTCTACCCCGTAGAGGTCCTTGAGGCAATTGGCCGCCTCCAGGTGGCTCTTTCAGGTCTCCCCCATGGGCCGGTTCATGTAGAGCTTGATCGTGATCATCTCCCCCTCCCTCCTGCAATCGGATTGCGGAACGCGGATTGCCAGGTTTCTGCTCCTCCGGAGACGCAAGGGCTGAAGGACCCTCGAAGTCCCAAGGGCTCGCAGCATCCTGGGTCTCTGAGAAACTTCTGGCAAATCTCCAGGATACGATTGCCGATGACCGGAGAATACGGCAGATCCGATAGTCTGTAAAATACTTATTTTTGATGATAACGATAAAATTTGCTGATGGATGAAGGGTGGGTGGGGCATACGAGCCCTTGAGGCCAGGGAGTTTACCCATGACCGGATAGCCCCGATTTCCTGGCCTATTCGGGGGTAGCGACCTCCCTTCCGGCTTTTTCCCTCAAGCCCTCACAGCGCCAGCGACACCAGCGATGCCACCAGCGTGGAAAAGATGGCGAATGCTTCGGCCACGTAAAGATAGTTCCCCAGCGAATTCATGTACCCTTTCATCTTGGTTTCTCCTTTTTGTTGAAGTTCCGCTTCTTTCAAGTTCCGCTTCGCCGCGACAACCCCTTTCCCGACCCTCCCTCAGCTCCTCAACACCAGCGACACCAGCGAGGCCACCAGCGTGGCAAAGATGGCGAGCGCTTCGGCCAGGAAAAGATAGTCCCACAGGGAGTTGATGCGCCTTTCCGCCTTGACTTCTCCTTCTTCTTGAAGTTCCGTCTCTACCTCCGAAGCATACTCCTCCAGTAAGCCAACGTGCCCTTTCATCCCAGGTCCTCCTCTCTGAAGTTTCACTTTAATTTTTGAAGCTCTCAGATAGTAATTTCGCACGCTTTATGATATAAGTGAAATACTTTGTTTTGATGGTTACAATCATGTATTCTAATGATTGGAGGAGTACAATGACCCTGCATCAACTGAGGATCTTTCGGGCCGTGGCCCACCACCTCAACTTTACCCGGGCGGCCCAGGAGCTCCACCTGAGCCAACCTTCCGCATCCATGCAGATCCAGCAGCTGGAGGAGGAATTGGGGACTCCCCTGTTCGAGAAGGTTGGCAAACGAGTCAATCTAAGCGAGGCGGGAAGGGTCCTGGAGGGCTACGTCCACCGGGTGATGGCCCTGCTGGAGGAGGCCCGGGAGGCGATCGGGGAGCTCAAGGGGCTCAAACGAGGCCATCTGCACGTCGGGGCCAGCACCACCCCGGGCATCTACCTGCTACCCCGGATCATGGGCGCGTTCAAGGCCCGCTATCCCGGCATCGAGGTCTTCCTGGAGATCGCCAACACCCGCCAGGTGGCGGAAAAGATCCTTCGCAATGAGATCGACCTGGGGTTCGTCGGAGGGGAGCTGGAGGCCAAAGGCGAGGTCAAGGCCGAGCTTTACCTGACAGACGAGCTGATCCTGGTGGCGGCCCCAGGGCACCCTCTGGCAGGCCGGGGAGAGGTCCGCCCTGAGGAGCTTTCGGGAGAGGGGTTCATCCTGCGAGAGCCGGGCTCGGCCACCCGGGAGCTGGCGCTGAAGGCCCTGGAGGGAAAAATAGAGGTCAAAACGGCCATGGAGCTGGGAAACCCGGAGGCGGTGAAGCAGACGGTGGCGGCCGGTCTGGGGGTCTCCTTCGTCTCCCGCTTCTCCGTCCTCTCCGAAATCGCCGAAGGGAAGCTGGTGGTGGTCCCGGTAAGAGGCCTCTCCTTCAAACGCCCGCTTTTCATCCTCTCCCACCGAGACAAGCGCCCCCTGCCGTTGGTAGAGGCCTTCCTGGAGTGTGCCCGGTCCGTCGAAGGCCTGCTGCGGTAGCTCCTTGGGGTTTCCTGATGAAAGCCTTGCGCCAGGAGGGTTCAGGTTGCTGGCCGATCAATCCCAAAGGCCCGAAGCTTTGGCCAAAATGGTGAGCCCGATCAAGACGACCATCCCTCCCAACAACTTCATCAGGGTAGCGGCCGGGACCCTCCGGGCCAGCCGGGCACCCACCTGGGATCCGAGCAATACCCCGGGAACCAGGTACAGGACATAGATCGGGAGGACATGCCCGATAGCCCCGTGGGCGAGCCCTCCGGCCAGCGCCGTCCACGCCATCGTGAAGACAGAGGTGGCCACGGCAATGTGGGGAGGAAGCCCCAGCAACAGGATCAGCGTGGGCACTTTAATGGCCCCTCCCCCGATGCCCAACAGTCCTGCCACGAGCCCTACGAACAAATAGATCAAAAGGCCGAGGGGCAGGCGGCGAACGACATAGCGAAATTCCGTCCCTCCGCGGTCCCTCCAGACCCTTCTCCAACCCTCAGAGGATTTCTGGCCAGCGGGCCCTGCCTTGTCCGGCTCCCGGCGCAAGATGATCCGGAAGCCGAGAGGGACCAGAAGCAGGCCCAGGAGAAGCTCCAAGGCCCTGGCGGAAAGGTGCGGAGTGAGCAGGGCTCCCAAAATGGTTCCAGGCAAAGAGACCACCAGCAAGGCCAGGCCAAGGCGGCCGTCGATTCGCCCCTGACGGGCGTAAGCCAGGGAGCCGGCCCCCAGGCCAAAAACCATCGTGGCCATGCTCACCCCGGCAGCCTCCTGGGGAGATAGCCCGAACAGGAGGATGAACAGGGGGACGAAGATCATCCCCCCTTCGATTCCCGTCATATTGGCCAGGATGGCCATGAAGAAGCCAAAGAAGGTCAGGAGGAGGCCCACCGGCTAACCCTCGGCCTGGGCCCGCAGCTCCTTCAGGCGGCGCTCCACCCCCGAGAGCTCCCGGGAGAGCTCCTTTTTGTATTCCTCCAGCTCCTCGGTCTCTTCCTCCGGGCTCTTAAAGCGCCGGACGAACCTGGGCTCACCGGCGCCGGGCTCCTCCTTGCGGTGGCCCCCATGGCCTCCCTCGCAGCAGCACCCGCCCCGCTCTCCGCTGCAGCAACAGCCGCAACGACAACAGCTGCAGCCGCAGCTACAACCACACCCACAGTCACAGCCACTGTGGCCATGCCCGTGGCCGTGATGGGCCCTTCTCCGCTCATGGATCTCGCACATCTCGATATCCTCCTCTTCAGGTCTTGAGATCCTCCATCTTCCGGTCTACCTCGGCGATCTCCTGCTCCAGGCTGCGCTTGAGCTCCTTGAGCCGGGCGATCTCCTCGGTCCGGTTGACCTGCTCCTCCCTCTCAGGGCAGGAGCCACAACCACAGGTGCCCTCCATGCTTTTTAGACCCTGCTCTTGCCCACACACCGCTTCTCACCCCCCTTCCAGCGCCTTGAGCCTCTCCTCCACCCGCCGGAGCTCCTCTTCCAGCTTTCTCCGGTAGGTCTCCAGGGCCTCCCGGCCCTCAGGGAGCCCCGCTTGCCCCAGGCGGGGCTCGTCACAGCGACAGCCGCAACTGCAAACCTCGTTGGCCTGCTCGCGGCACGCTTCCAATCTCTCCTCGTTCAGCCGATAATAGACCCACTGGCCCTGCCTCTCGTCTCGGACCAGGCCAGCGGCCTTCAAGATCCGTAAATGTTGGGAGATGGCCGACTGGCTGATTCCCAAGACCTCGGCCAGGGTGCTGACGGCCTTGCGCCCCTCTTTGAGGAGCTCGATGATCCCGATCCGGGCCTCCACCCCCAGGAGCCGGAACAGGCTGGCTGTCTCCTTCATCTCGTGCTTCCTCCTTTTATCATATTAGTATGTGCTAAAAATATAAAACAACCCCGTTCTCCTGTTAAGGAAAATCAAGGAAAGCGCAACCTGTCGCGGACCGACCGCGCTCAGCGAGCGGGGAAGAGGCTCAGGCCCTGGTCGCCCAGATGGCCCGGGTGAAACGCGATGGGGTGGAGCGCGAAGCGCTTCGGCGAGGTGCAGATCGGGGAAACGGTGATCGTGCGGCCGGGCAATAAGATCCCGGTGGACGGCGAGGTTATTGGCGGACACCCCCTCTGGTCTCGATGAGGCGATCATCCCTAACGTCGGGAGCGACATATCGTCACGTCAATATCCCAAGGGGAAACAAAAAAGGGGTTACGGACTTAATTCCGTAACCCCTTTTTCAATGCTTTGGTAGCGGGGGCAGGATTTGAACCTGCGACCTTTGGGTTATGAGCCCAACGAGCTACCAGACTGCTCCACCCCGCAATAACGTGGTAATTGTAACACTGATTAAGGAACAAAGTCAAGGTTGTTTTTAAGCCGATGCGGGGCGGTCAGGCTGAAAAACCCCAACGTTCCCTTCTGGATCAAACGCCAAAAGGGATTACAGGAAAAGGGAGAAATGTTTCGTCATCTCGCCGTAGCGGTCGATCATCTGGATCAGGGCCTCTAAAGCCTTGTGCAGTCTCTCTTTCATGGGAACCTCTCCTTTCTTCGCGTAAAAATCAGGCATCAGCCAAATCGGATGGTTTTTCAGAGTGTTTTTCTAAAAAAGATAGCAAAAAGGATGCCAAGGGCCCTAAATTCTCGTTCCGCATGGTGGATCAGGCCTCTTCCCGCCTGTCCTGCCCCCTTTAGCCGCAAACGAGCTTAGCACTTTAGGGTTTTATCCTCGATAAATCCGCCTCAAGCCGAGCGGAAACAACGTCACCATTTTCGTAACCAAGTTTCCAGATAGTAACTTTGTTGGCATGTGCAAAAAAAGGGGAGGGGCGGCGGCCGAGATCCTGGGCCCCGGCCGCCTCAATGGAGGGTTAAAGGATGGGCCTCCGCTCTTTCCAGGGAGCGCTGACTTCGTAGGCGTGGGCCAATCGCAGGACGGTAGCCTCATCAAAGGCCCGCCCAGCGATCTGCAGCCCAATGGGTAGGCCGGCTCGGGTGAAACCGCAGGGTATGGTGAGGGCTGGCAGCCCGGTCAAGTTGAATGGGCAGGTAAGGCGGATCAAGGCCCCGACCACATCGACGGTTTCCTGGCCGATCTGTATGCTCTCCTCGCCGATCCGGGGGGCGGCCACCGCCGCCGTGGGGGTCAAGAGGAGATCGGCCTCCCGGAGGGCCTCCTTCAAGTCCTGCCGCAAGAGGCTCTGAGCCCTCTGGGCCTTGAGGTAATGGGTGGCGAGGAGGAGCTCGCCCAGCTCCAAGAAGGCCCTAACGTCAGGTCCGTATTCCCCCGCCCGTTTGCGGAGGGTCTCTTGGTGATAAGAGCTGGCCTCAGCCAGGATGATGGCCAGTTCTACCGCAGGGGCATGAGCCAGGCGCGGAAGGGAGATCTCCTCCACCCGGGCCCCCAACCCTGCCAGGGCGCAGAGGGCGCTTCGGAAGGCCTCTCCTACTTCCTTATCCAACCGCTCATAGACGTAATCCCTGGGGACAACGCATCGGATGCCCTGGATGTCTCCCCGTAAAGCGGCCGCGTAATCGGGAACGGGAAGGTCTCGGGTGGTGGGATCTTTCGGGTCGACCCCCGCAATGACCTGGAGCATCCAGGCAGCGTCTTCCACATTCTTGGTGATGGGTCCAGCGTGATCCAACGACCAGCTCAGAGGAATGACGCCATGGCGGCTGACCCGCCCATAGGTCTGTTTCAGCCCCACGACCCCGCACAACGATGAGGGGATGCGGATGGAGCCGCCGGTATCGGTGCCGATGGAGGCGATGCACAGAGAAGCCGCTACCGCGGCGGCCGATCCTCCACTCGATCCCCCGGGGATGCGCTCAATGTCCCAGGGGTTGTGGGTCGGGCCGTAGTGGGGGTTGTTGGTCGTCGCCCCATAGGCGAACTCGTGCATATTGACCTTCCCGAGGATCACCGCCCCGGCCGCCTTTAGGCGTTCAACCAGGGTGGCATCGTAGTTGGGGATGTACCCCTGGAGGATCTTGGACCCGGCCGTGGTTTGCACCCCCCGGGTAGACAGGTTGTCCTTGAGGGAAATGGGGACGCCATGCAAGGGCCCGAGGTAGTTCCCGGAAAGGATGGCCTTTTCCGCCTCCTGGGCCATCCGACGGGCATCCTCCCGGGTCACCGTGATGTAGGCATGAACCCGCTCGTCCACCTGTTCGATCCGGGAGAGCACGGCCTCGGTCGCCTCCACGGGGGAGACCTCTTTCTTCCTCAGGAGCTCAGAAAGCTGGCCGATAGTGAGGAAACAAAGATCGTCCCGTTTCATCTCATTCCCCTTTCATCTCAATGATGGGCGCCGGCTCGACCTCATTCAGGTCGAGCTCGTCCAGCCGGTTGATCTCCCCGAGGAGCCCCTCTAGCCGAGGAGTCAGCAGCTTGAGCCGGTCCGGATCCAGCTCGAGTCCCGCCAGTTCCCTGGCCATCCCATGGATCACCTCCGTGCTAAGCTTTGTTGACATACCGGCGCCCTCCTTTTGGCTGATGAGAAACCTCGTGGGTCGTCCCTCTATGATTGAATCGAATTTCCTTTTTCAGCTATGAGCTTTAAGCTACGAGCTATGAGCTAATTTAATCGTACAGGAATTTCCTTTTGGCAAAAGCCAGTTGTCGGGAATCAGGGGGTCAGCATCCCTCTGATCCCTCATCCCTGTCCCCTGTTCCCTGTCCCCTAATTTAATGGCCCATATGGATGAGAGGTTATTATCCCTCAAAGGGGGACCATGTCAACAGAAAAAGAAAAGGCCTGAGAGGATGGGCGGTTGCTGTTGGACGGTCCCGTGTGGTAAAATCACCTCGTAAAGAGTTCTTAACGGAAAAATGCCCTGGTCTCTTTGAAGGACAATTTCATGTGGGTGATGCGAAAGAGATTGGCAAAAGGATTGATCTGGCTCCTTGGCCCGGGCGCGATTTTCGTCGTCCAGGCAAGCGCTCAGATTGGCCAAGCCCCCGCCCGAAACCACCCGCCTAAAATCTCCAGCAAGTATAGCGAGTACAAGCGGGTGGTCAAGTTCTTCCTTTATAACGATGGCCAGCTTGATCCCAAGGAGAAGGAGATCTTGCGAAACCTGGAGGAAAGGTTTCAAATCAGCTCGGAGGAAGCCTCCCAGATTGCCCGGGATATCGAGATGAACCTGGATCGTTTCCCAAGATAAGTTTTCCTTTCTTAGCTCGGAACTCAGCCCTCTATGAGCTACGAGCTGAGAGCTAACTTGATCGCATAGGAATTTCCATTTTTGAGGGGCTATAGGCTAGGGGCAAAGGGTCAGCAACAATTCTTCTTCACTAGCCCCTAATCCCTAATCCCTAACCCCTAACCTGGCTATGTCGGTTTCTCGCGGATCTCAAGAGGAGAGATAATGCCCAATACCCCAACGAGAGACTCCTATCGGAAATCTGATCGGAAAAAGGACAAAGGAGAGAAAGGGCCGGAGGAGAAGCGGGCCTTGGAGGAACGAATGGATTGCCTCTTCCGAGATCTGGGAGGGGATTCCCCTTCGGGGGCGCTGGACCAGTTGGAGGCCTTGGCGATATCCCATGGGGGCCTGCTGGCCAGAAGGTTGAAAAGACTGGGAACAGAGGCCTTGATGGGTCTGATGGAATCCTGGGGCCCCCGCTCCTTGAAGGGCCTTCTTAGGGAGTTGAGCCGTGATGTGGAGTTGGAGGCCCCGGTGAGGGTCAAGGCCCTTGAGCTGCTGGCAGAAGGGGGGGAAACGATCGATAGAGAGCAGCTGGAACTGCTACATCGGGAGGAACTGCTCTTCCGACAGATCGGGTTGTGGCTGGAAGGAAGGCCGGATGAGGGACACCCGCAGGAGCTCATCGCCTCTTTGGAAACCCTTCCCCTCCCTGCGCATGTGATTGGGCGCCTGGCCCGGAGGTACAAAGAGAAGGCCTTTCCCTTTCTGGAGGCATTGGTCCATTTTAAGCCGATCCGAAAGGAGGAAGAGGCGCCATCTCCAGGTAGGCCGTTCCAGTGGATGGGGGAAGAGGTCATCAAGGGGGCCCTGGCGGCCTTGGGGGGTCTGGCCCTGCCCGAGGCCGCCCAGCTGCTGGAGGAAGTGGCGCGGTCTGCGGAAAACAAGACCTGCCAGAAAGAGGCCAAGAAGTCCCTCTATCGCCTGAGGAGCCTTCATCCAGAACTGGACCTTCCCTCCTTCGCCCGAGAAGTTCGCTCTCCTCTTGCCTCGCCGGAATTCAAGGTTCTAAAGGCGATGGCCAGTCCCATCGATGGGGCGGGCCTACGACTCTTCTTCCTGGCCAAGTCTCAGCCCATGGGAAAGGTGAAGAACGTCTTCTTGCTCGGTGACGACCGCCAGGGGATCTTGAGCTGCCAGGTCTTCGAGACCCCTAAGAAGTCCCTCTCGGAGGTGTTGGAGAAGGTGGTCGCGAAGGACCGGTGGGTCGAGCTCGATCCGGCTTACTGGAGGGCCCTTGTCGAGGAGCTCCATCAGCAAAACTCACGGAGCCATCTCCCGGTGCCGGAGGGGTATCCCGTGGCCGTGGCCGATTTGGAGGAGTATCCCTCCCCCTTCACTCCCATGATTTACCGAGAACTGGACAAGGAGGCCATCCGGCATAGTCCTTACCTTCTATCCCGGGCCCCTCGGCTCTTTGATCTGGAAGAGCTTGTGGGATGGTCTTTTCCCCCGAATCGCATGAAGAAATACCTGGAGGATCTCCGGCAGGTCGAGCGAGGGATGATCATCATCTCCGATGTGCTGAAGAAGGAGCGGGAAGAGGAGATTTACGGGCGGGCGGTGCTGGAACTGTTCGATGCCGAGGCCCGGGCGACTTACCGGCGAAGGATGGAAGAGATGGCCTATTTCCTGTGGTGCACCCAAAGGAAGGAAGAGGCGGAACTGGCCTTAGCGGTGGCCTTGGGCCTCGAAGATTTGGAGGGCGAGCGGATTAAGGAGCACCCCTGGGCCCGAGAGATGGTTCACCGGAGTCTCGATCGCGCCCAAAAAGAAGGAAAGCGCGAGGCGGCCCCTCTGATCGTGGTACCAGAGATCTCTCCCTTGATCAAACCGCCGGGCCGATGACCCTCGGGTTCCCGCGTTGCAGGCTAATGGGCCTGCCGCGCTTCTTCCCCGGTAAAGGTAAATTAGCTCATGGCTCATAGCTTTTGCTATGAACTATGAGCTACGAGCTATTCGGCTCATAGCAAAAAAAGGAAATTCCTATACGTTTCAAATAGGAAGGGCTCCTGGATCGCCTGGCCGCTAAGAGCGCGGGGTCTCAGGGGAGGAGCCTGGGAGCTTTTTTGCCTTCGGGAGCCCTTCCCGTAAATCATCCAGGGTCTGGGTCCCTTCCCACAGGAGCCGGAAAATGACCTGGCTGTTGCGTCACGGTCCACTACCATGGCTTTGCCCGTTTCAGGTCGCGCATTAGCGTTAGAATGAAGGCCAGGAAGTCCGCGAGGAATAGCTCAAAGGCCGCTTAGAGCAGGAGAGAGAAAATTCGAAGGAGTGGCCAAGTAATAAAAAGAAAAGAACAAGGCCCAGACTTTTTTACTCGAGAAGCTCGAGGATGTGCCTCTTTCGTTTCTGAGCTCGCGTAGCGCTCAAGATGGTCCTTATGGCCGAGATGGTCTTGCCTTCTTTCCCGATGACTTTACCCATATCATCCTTGGCTACCTTGAGCTCGATAACGACAGAATTTTCACCTTCGACTCCGTTGACTTTGACCAGTTCTGGTTGATCTACGATGGATTTGGCGATGTAGACAACCAATTCTTTTGCGTCCATTTCCATTCCACCTCAGCTGTAAAGACATGATGGTTTACACTCAGGGTCTTAACATACCCCTTTACCCCCCCTATCTGAAGGGACCCTGATGGAAGAGGAAAGTCCTTCTCTCCCCTCAGGGCCCTTTCATGCAGTTGAATAGGATTCGAATGCTATGATTTACATCTTTGTGACATTGTCCGCTTGCAGCCCCTTAGGGCCTTCGATGACGTCAAACTGGACTTCCTGTCCAGCTGTTAAGGACTTATAACCATCCTCCTTGATTGCAGAATAATGGACGAAGACATCCTCACCGGTTTCCTGTTCGATGAAGCCATAACCCTTGCTATCGTTGAACCACTTTACTTTTCCAGTCGGCATACTGCTTCTGCCCTCCTTACTTGTTGAACCTGTTCGTTGAGCTCTGGTTGATAATGGCTGGAGAAAAGGCCTGGAATTTCATCTTGAGGGCAAAGATGTCCATTTATTCAGGTCTCGATCCACACAGACCCTCAAGAAAAAAAACTTCCGAAAAAATTTAGCCCCGGCCTTTCCAAAATACGACTCACCCCTCTCCTATGCTCTTGGGAAAAGATCCGATGGCAAAACTTTAAGGCTAGCTTTATTCTGAGGGACGGAACAACCTTTCTCTTACGTGGCTTCAAGGAAAGAGGCTTGCCTGACCCCCTAGAAATCATGCCTTACAATAAACCCTTTTCTCCTGTCCCCGCTTCCCCTGAAGAAGCGCCAACAAATTAATATAGTGCTCGCCTTTTGTCAAGGATTTTCTTTCTCTACAGCTCCCCTTTTCGCATCTTTTCGTCAATGATCCGGTTGATATACTGGGTGAATCCCCCGTAAAAGTAAGTCTTCAAGGCCTGACTGACCTTCATCAAGGCCTTCTCCAGTGCTTTGTCCCGGGAGCCCCCGATCATGCCTTCTACGGCGCCCGTTATGGGGTTGGCGATCCAGATCATAAAATACTGGGACCGGATATCGAGGTAATAAGGCCGACCGCCCATCTCTGTCAGGAACTCGATGAAATGGTGCTCCTTGATGGGAGGGAAGACCAGGGCGTAATCGCTCTCGTCAGCCAGCTTGCATTTGGCCGTGCACAAGTCCTTGCAGCTCTCCACGGCTTCATAGATATCGGTGGCTGGCTGGCAGATAACCTGATGGGGACCCCGTTGCCCATGGACCGCCATCTCGCTGAAGAGGATCCGCCGGTTTAGGGTAACCTGATAGCCCACCTTCTCCAAGAAGGAGGCGGTGGTCTGCTTCAATTGATCAAAGATCTCGGGCTCCTTTCTTGCCATGATCTCTTCTCCTGGGCCTGAGCAAGGGAGGTAACGACCGCAAAGGTTTTAACGTGAAAATGCCCGAGTCTCTCTGGGGGCCATTTTCATTCCCGGGGGCGGTCAACTTCGGTTGGCCATGTCGGTTTCACGTGAAAATGCCGAGGGCTCATGGAGGCCCATTTTCATTCGCGGGGGCGGCCAACTTGGGTTGGCCACGTCGGTTTACTGGATTGGTCGAAGTTTAGCGGAACCGTGGGTTTCAGTCAAGAAGTTTTAACGTAACAATGCCCGAGACTTCCGGCGGCCATTTTCATTCACGGGGGCGACCGACTTCGGTCGGCCATGTCGGTTTTAACGTAAAAATGCCCGAGTCTTCTCTCTTGACATGTGATCCCTTTTCCCTTATTCTGCTATTCGGCTGACCGTAACCGGCTTTTCAGGCGTCGAGGGAAACAGTTCCTTGCAGACAGAATTCCCTGACCCAGTGCGATTCGGGGAAGGGATGTGGGACCTGCGCCAGGTCACCCCGTGAAAATGCCCGAGTCCCCCGGTAACTCATTTTCATGCAGGGGGGTGGCCAACTCAATTTGGCCATGTCGGTTTAGCCAGTGAAGGGGAGAGGGGTGGCCTTACTTGGAATGGTGGTTTCGCTGGAACCGGCTCTACTTGTATGCGTTGACTCTTGAGGAGTACATCTCGCCGATCAACCCTAAGGAGGAAGTAGAGTTTGTCTTCATTCTTTCCGGGGAGTCTGCTGCTCGGCTGGGCGACCTGTTTCAGGTCATGAGGAAAAAGGTCGCCCTTAAGCGGCTGGAGCGAGGAGATGTGGCTTGCGTGGCCTACTGGAGGGGCAGGATCATTGCCTATTGTTGGGCGGCTTTCAAACGGGCGGAAATTGGGGAGATCGATCGGACCCTCTTATTGCGAGAAGGGGAATGTTACCTTTACGATGCTTATACTTTGGAGGGATTCCGGGGGAAAGGGCTCTATCCGGCCATTTTGGGTTGTATTCTCCGCTATGTGAAGGGGAAGGGGTTTGGCCGGGCCCTGATCTTTGCTCTGAAAAGCAACCAGCCTTCTCACCACGGGATCCGACGGGTTGGCTTTCGTCTCTTTCAGGTGATCACTTACATTCGCTGGTTGGGTTTCCCCCTTTGCTTTTACGGGAGGTTGCGCGGAGGAGAGAAGGGAATCCAGCTTGTGAAATGTGAATGTAAGGAAGGTCCATGTTAATCCAAGAATTTGAAGGGGCCATGGGTTTCGAAGTGCTCCAGGAGGAATGGGACTGGCTGGCCGGCCAATCCAGTACTGCCACCTTCTTCTCCACCAGGGAGTGGCTTCGACATTGGTGGAACTGCTTCGGCACCCAGGGAGACCTGTGGCTGGTGGCCATCCGCAGCCCGGCGGGAGAGCTTTGGGGCCTGGCCCCCTGGTTCGTCCATTCAGCCGAGGGAGGCCAAAGAGTCATTCGGCGCCTCGGCAATGTCAATACCTGCGATTACATGGACCTCCTGGTTCACCGCGACCATGAAGGGCCGACCCTAAAAGCCCTGTGGGACCACCTGGAGGAGCGGTTAGACTGCGGAGACTTCCTGGAGCTGCGGGCCATTCCAGACTCCTCCCCCACCCTCGTGCTGATTCCCTCCCTGGCCAAGTCCGCCGGCTATGAGGTTTGGTTGGAGTTGGAAGAGAGCTGCCCTGGGATCCAGCTGCCGGAGGACTGGGAGACCTACCTGGGCCACTTGGGGCAGAAGGACCGGCATGAGCTGCGACGGAAACTGCGCCGGGCCGAACAAAGGGCCCAACTGGCTTTTTATACTTTGGAAGAGACCGAGCCTATCCGGGAGGCGATGCCCTCTTTCTTGGAGCTGCATGCCAAGAGCGGCGCTTCCAAGGCCGAGTTCATGGATCCCCAGATGAAGCGCTTCTTCCTCTCCCTGCCAGAGGCCTTAGGGCCGGTAGGCCAAATCCAGCTTTCTTTCCTGAGTGCAGATGGCCATAGGATTGCTGGCCTGCTCTGCCTCAGATATCGGGAGACGCTCTATGTTTACAACTCTGGGTACGATCCCGATTACTCCCCGTTGAGCCCGGGCATCATCCTGGTCGCCCGGGTCATCCAAGAGGCGATCGAGCGTGGTTATCGGAGAGTCGATTTCCTCCGGGGCCGGGAGGCTTACAAATATCGCTTTGGGGCGGTGGATTTCCTTACCTACCAGCTGCGGGTGAAAAAGCCAGGGAGCGGAGGTCGATGGCTATCAATCGGGTAGCGATGCTATGCGTTCACAGCTGCCCCCTGGCGTCTCTAGGTGGGCGGGACACGGGCGGAATGAACGTTTATGTAAGGGAGTTGAGCCGGGAGCTGGGCAGCCGGGGCCTTTACGTCGATATCTTCACCCGTCTGCAAGATGCCGCACTGCCCGCGGTCACTCAGCTGACTCCCCGAGTGCGGGTCATTCACCTCAAGGCCGGCCTCACGGCGCCCTACGACAAGAATCTGGTGTGGAACCACCTGCCGGAGTTCGTCGCGCGCGTTAAAAGCTTTTCCCATCGAGAGGGCCTCTTTTACGACCTCCTCGATGGGCATTATTGGCTCTCGGGATGGGCTGCTTGGAAATTGAAAAAGGCCTGGGGCATCCCCGCGATCCAGCGATTCCATACGTTGGGCTATCCCAAGAACCTGGTGAGTCGCCCAGATGGAGAGAAGGAGACCGCATTGCGGCTCTATTGGGAGAGGGCCCTCCCGCATCTGATGGACCAGGTTTTGGCCGCGACTCCCGCAGAAAAGCAGGCGCTAGTCGAGTCCCTCGCGGAAGAGATGAGTTGGAGGCAGTACACGGAAGCTTTGCCGGTTAAGTCGGCGCCGGTCGAGTCCTTCGCGGAAGCGTGGAATCGGCGGCAGCGCCCGGAAGCTTCTCTTCTTCAAGAGGAGATTTCCTCCTTTCATAGAATGGCCTCCGATAAGGTGGAAGTGATTCCCTGCGGGGTGGACGTGGAGCTTTTCAGGCCGATCTCTTCGGAAGTGGCCAGGTGCCAGCTGGGCCTGGACCAGGAGAGGATTGTGCTCTTCGTGGGCCGAATCGATCCGATCAAGGGGATCGATACCTTAATCCGGGCCATGGTCCCCCTGATTCGAAGTCCTGGCCTGGCAAAGGGCCGCCTTCGCTTGATCCTGATCGGGGGCAACCCGCAAAACGAGATGGAAAACCGGGAGCTGAAAACCCTCGAAGCCCTGGCTTCCCAGCTGGGGGTGAGAGAGCAGATTACCTTCTTCCCCGCCCAGCCCCAGGAGAGATTGGTTTTTTTCTATGGGGCGGCGGATCTTTTGGTGGTGCCCTCTCGCTACGAGTCCTTCGGGATGGTCGCCCTGGAGGCCATGGCCTGCGGCACACCGGTGGTGGCCTCCAACGTTGGAGGTTTACCTTACACGGTGGCTGATGGAAGGACAGGCTTCCTGGTTCCCGAGGGGGACGCGCAGTCGATGGCAGCCAAGATCGAGATGATCTTGAAGGATGATTACTTACGTGCCTGCATGGGTCACCGGGGGGTTCGATGGGCCAGGGGCTTCCGCTGGTCCCGGGTAGCCGATCAAGTTCTAGCTCTTTACGAGAGGATACAGGCCACGTCGAGATTTGCATTCAGCTCCAGGTCCCCATCTGCCTTGAGGCACGGGTGAGGATTCCCCAATCATTCGTGTCAACTTAGGATCGTGGACTAAATAACTTGCCCATTTGGTTCCCTGCAGAAAGTTTTAGGTTTTAGGTTTTAAGTTTTAAGCCCTAAAACCTAAAACTTAAAA
>JACOWJ010000011.1:0-40771 GCA_016176845.1 Nitrospinota bacterium | reverse complement strand
TTTAGGTTTTAAGTTTTAAGCCCTAAAACCTAAAACTTAAAACTTAAAACCTATTATCCCATTCGACCATGGGAAAGTTATTTGGTCGCCAGTCCTTAAGGTTTAGTCCTGGGAGCGCGGCCATCCTGGCCGGTCTTTGCCGGTGGGGACGCCGGCGTTCCCAGGGGTTAGATTGGCACGAAGGATTCCCCAATGACCCACCCAATGATCCCCGGGGGGTGTCGAGGTCAGCGTTGTAAAAGACGAGAGAAAGACATACAAAAATGGTGACAACCGAAACGAAGGAACCGGTGAAAAAGCTGCTGGTCATCATGGCCCACCCGGATGATGCAGAGCTGGGTTGTGGAGGCACGTTGGCCAAATGGATCCGACAGGAAGGGAAGGAAGTCTATTACATCGTCTGCACCGACGGCTCCAAGGGCACCAAAGATCGAGGGATCAACCCGCACTCCCTGGCAGAGATCCGGGAGAAGGAGCAAGAGAAGGCGGCCCAGGTTCTGGGAGTTAAAGGGATTACCTTCCTGCGCCATTTGGACGGGGAACTGAAGGCGGACGGGGCCCTTTGTTATGAGCTGGCCACTCTCATCCGCTATCATCGCCCGGATCGCATTGTCACGCATGATCCCTGGCGCCATTACCTGATTCACCCCGACCACCGGGCCGCCGGCCTGGCGACCACCGATGCGGTGGTGGCGGCCCGCGACCACCTGTTCCTACCGGCCCTGCTGGCCATCGGACTCGAGCCCCATTCCCCCCGGGAGATCTATTACACCTTTCCGGACATCCCGGACGTTATCTCGGACATCACCGAGCTCATGGAGGTCAAGCTGGAGGCCGTTGCTCAGCACAAGAGCCAGATGGGTCCCATGTCCGGCTGGCAGGATCGGGTCCGTGGAATGGGGGCCCGCCTTGCGGAGAAGGAGCCCTTTGCCTACGCCGAGATCTTCAAGCGGGTGGAGCTCTAATAGGTTTTAGGTTTTAGGTTTTAGGTTTTAAGTGGGGGCAGACCCCTCAAGCCTACCTCCACTTAACACTTAAAACTTAACACTTAAAACTTAACACCTATCGCTTCAAGGAGTCTCTGATGGAAACCTTTCGGTACTCTCGATGGGATGACACCCAGGACCCTTTCCGGATCGATCCGGATGACCTGTTGAACGAATTGGCGGACGATCTGATGGAACATGGCGACATGAAAGCGGCCCTGCGCAGCCTGATGCGGCGCGGCATGAGGGGCCGGATGGGGAGCGGCTTCGAAGGAATCCGAGAGATGATCCAGCGGCTCAAACAGCAGAGCCAACAGCGCCTGGAGAGGTACGCCCCGGATTCGGTCCTCGATGACCTGAAACGCCGACTGGAGAAGATCCTACGCCGGGAACGCTCCACCCTCCAAAGGCAGGCTAGAGACGCCAAGGCCGGCAAGTCTCCCAGGAAGGAGGCATCCAAGAAGCTCAAGTTCCTGGGCAACTGATGGATTCCCTGAAGGAGCAGGCCCTGGGCTCCTATTTCAAAGAGCTGGCCCAAAGGCTTCGAGGGATGACACCCGAGGAGCTCCAGCAGCTCAAGGAGATGCTGGCCGAGCTGAACAATCTGATGGATCGAAAGATCTGGGGCGAAAAGCCCGATTTCGAGGGGTTCATGCGAAAATACGGTTCCCTGTTCGGCTCGGATCCTCCCCGGAGCCTGGAGGAGCTGATCCAACGACTCCAGGAGCAGTCCGCCCGCATGACCTCCCTGTTTAACAGCCTCCCCGATGACCTCCGTAGCGAATTGGGAGAAATGTTGGGGGCCGCCTGGATGGACCCGGAGATGGCCGCCGAGCTGGCGGAGTTGGCAGAGAACTTAGACTTCCTCAGCCCCACAGAACGAAAGGGGTATTCCTTCTCCGGCGAAGATCCCCTCCCCCTGGAGAAGGCGATGGCGCTGATGGAGGAGCTCCAGAAGATCGATGCCTTGCAGGACCAGCTCGAGTCTCTGGGGAAAGGAGGGAGACTGGAAGATGTGGACGAAAGGGCGATCGAGGAGATCCTCGGCCCGGAGGGAAGGCGGGAGCTGGAGAAGCTGAAAGAGCTGGAAAAGGAATTGGAGAAGGCGGGCTATCTCCGGCGCAAGGGGAGCCGCCTGGAGCTCACCCCAAAAGCGATCCGGAAGATCGGCCTGAAGGCCCTGATCAGCATTTTCGACCGCCTCAAGGCCAGCCGCCAGGGGGGACATCGGACCGACCGCAAAGGACTGGGGGTGGAGGCCACTCACGAGACCAAGGAATACGAGTTCGGCGACCCGCTGCGCCTACACCTGCAGCAGACGCTCATGCGCTCGGTCCACCGCGGGGGACCCGGCACGCCCATCAAGATCCAGCCGGAAGACTTCGAGATCTACCGGGAGGATCAGCTCAGCCAGTGCGCCACCGTCTTGATGCTCGACCAGAGCCGCTCGATGGGGCTCAACGGCTACTTCGAGGCGGCCAAACGGGTGACGCTGGCCCTCCACAGTCTGATTCAGACCCAGTACCCTCGAGATCACCTTTACATCATCGGCTTCTCGGAATATGCCCGGGAGATTCGCTGCCAGGAGATCCCCGAGACGACCTGGAACACCTACACGCAGGGGACCAACATGCACCATGCCCTGATGATTGCCCGCAAGCTCCTTTCCCGATCGCGGTCGGGGCAAAGGCAGGTCATCATGATCACCGACGGAGAGCCCACGACCCACCTGGAGCAGGGGCTCGCTTATTTCAACTACCCGCCCAGCTACCGGACCCTGCAGCAGACCTTGATGGAGGTGAAACGCTGCACTAAGGACGGCATCGTGATCAATACCTTCATGCTGGAGCAAGAGCCACGTCTGATGAAGTTCATCCACGAGGTAACCAGGATCAACCGCGGGCGGGCCTTCTTTTCCTCGCCCTCTCATTTGGGGGAATATATCGTAACGGATTATATCGCCAATAAACGGCGTCGGATCGCTTAATCTCGTGTCCGAGATTGACGATCGATTGCTCCAACAGATGGAAAGCTTCGCCATCCAGCTGGCGTCCCACGCGGGAGAGATCCTGTTGGAGGATTTCGGGACCGATTTGCGGGTGGAGTTCAAGGACCGGCACCGAGGAGACCCCGTTACCAAGGCCGATCGGGAGAGCCAGGAGTACCTCCGGGAGGCGATCCAGCGGGAGTATCCGGACCACGGGATCCTCGGCGAGGAGGACCTCGCCCTGGAGCCCAAAGGCTGCCGGATCCTCTGGGTGCTGGACCCCCTGGACGGGACCAAGAATTTTTTGAATGGGTTGCCCATCTATGGCGTCTCCGTCGGAGCTCTCGATGAAGGGAGGCCCGTGGTGGGGGCCATATCCTTGCCGGCAATGGCAGACTCCCTAAAGCAGGGGTCAGGGATCAGGGGTCAGGGATCAGGAGGGACAAAGAGCCCAGGACAAAGGACAGACCGGGCGATCTTCCACGCGCGTCAGGGGGGTGGTGCCTTCCTGGGGATCTCCCGGATATCGGTGGCCCCGGGAGATGGGCCGCGGCGAGACCAGCTGGTGACTCTTCCAGCCAATTTTTTTCGGCACTGGCGTTTTGGTGGAAGGCTCAAAAAGGAGGGGGGCGAGGTAAGATCCACCGGCAGCACCGTATACGAGCTGGCCTATACCGCCTGCGGGACCTTCTATTACGCGGTCTTTGGGGGGCCGAAGATTTGGGATGTGGCGGCGGGCATTTTGCTGGTGAAGGAGGCCAATGGGGAAGCCCTGATCAAGGATCGTCGAACCTGGCGGCCCTTCACATCATTCGATCTGGACGGCAAAAGGCAATCCCGAGACCTCAAAGGCCTCAGGGAATGGCGGGTGCCGCTGATCGTCGGGAGCCCCAACGCCGCCCGGCTGGTCGCCTCCTCGATCCGGCGGAGGTTATTACCGTGAACATGCCCGAGTCTCCCATGGTATAGGGGGGCGATCCATAGACATGATCGCGCTAGTGTCTAATCGAAGGGCCAGGGGATGTTCCTCGCCCGGGGATCGAAGTTGGGAAATCGGCCGGTCTTTAAAATGCGTCGGAGGCGGGCCAGCAAGGCCTCGATCTCCCGGGCTTCTAGCCAGGGGGAAAGCCAATCGGGGGTCCCTTCCCTACGGTGGAGGTGCTTAAGAATCTTTTGAAGGTCGCGGAACAGCTCTGGAGGCGCAGGATGGTTGCAAAAGTCCCAAATCACCGTTCGCAGCTTGGGCTCAGCGTGAAAGGTGAGGCCGTGATCGATCGCCCAGATCTTTCCATCCGTTCCTCGAAATATATGGCCTGCCTTCCTATCCGCATTGTTCACCAGGATATCAAACAGGCAGATCCGCTGGATCTCTTCGACATGCTTCTTTTGGAGGGTGGAATAGTCCACCGTGAGGTCGGGCTCGATATAGAGCTGAAGCGAGCCGATTCCCCGAGGGCCCTCTCGAATTACGGTAGGAGGGATGAAGTTCCATCCCAGGAGGGTGCAGAACAGATAAGAGGCATACTCCCTCTTATATAAAGTGCCACGGGGGAAATCCCACAAAGGCCTCTCCCCGCTCCTTGGCTTGTAGATGGCCAGGAGGCGCCTTTCATCGCCCTCATGGACTTCAACGATAAAATTACCATTTGACCCCCAGAACAAGGGCTCCCAGCGCGAGATCTCACCATCGTGCAAGAGCTTCAAGGCCTCTGGGAGAGAAATCTCTGAATGCATCCGATCTCAACCATTAGACTGCCTGCTACCATTTCTCGAAGGGCAGAAATGAGCTCCCGGGTCGATAGGGCGGTGGCAAAAGGGGCATATAGGCCGCCCGCCGGCAAATGCCGATAACGCCTCCCCAACCAAATCCTCAACCTGCTCGGCGGTTGCTAGAAAGCGGACCTTTGCATCTGCCGCCTTTCCTTCCTGAACGTCAAATACCGAGAAAAAGAACCTCTGTAAATCGCCGTCATAATGAAGCGTAAGATAACCCAGTTTAAACTCCACAACATCGGGCTCTGATAAACTGTAATCGATTTCCGCATCCAACCCTAGCCCAATACCCATTTCCTCATCTTCTGCTAAGGAGTGGAGCAGCTGCTTAAGGGCCATGGCTAATCCATAAAGTTCTTCTTTTTCCAGCCATATCTTGGCACATCCATAATCTGAAGCAATCGAGAAATAAAATGTCCTTTTGCCTGGCTCACCGATCGCTGTAACCTTTAATGCTCTTATCTCACCGAAGTCGTGCTGGGCAGAATCCATATAATGATTTCCTCGTGCGGAGACCCATCCTATCTATGGGCCTCTTCGCTGACGAAAATTCTCCTTGACCCGGCGATCCCTCCATGTGTTACAATAAGCGGCATTGTAACACATGGAGGGATAGATGCCACAGGCGGTGACGACACCCCTTTTCCCTTACATTTAGCTTCTCAGAGCCGCACCGGACGGCCCTCAATGAGACATATTACGCTCCCGGCGGAGTCCGATCGGATTGGGCAAGAGTTTAGCGGAACCAAGGGTCTCAGTCAAGAGGTTTTACCGTGAAAATGGGCCGGTCTCTGTGGGTCCATTTTCATTCTTTAGAGCGGCCAACTCTGCCTGGCCACCGAGCTTTTAACAGGACCAGTCTCGATTGGAACCCATGGAAGTTCCCCTTTATGATCGTTTCGATGCCTATGACCTGCTGATCAACTGGCCTTCCCGGTTGCGCAGTGAGGCCCCCTTTTTCCGGCAGCTCTTCCGAAGGCATCGGGTCCAAAGCGTTCTCGATGTGGCCTGCGGCACCGGCCGACATGCCCATCTTTTCTCCCGGTGGGGCCTCAGGGTAACCGGGACCGATCTGAGCTCGAATATGATCCGACGGGCCAGAGAAAACGCGGTCGGCAACCCATCTATCCAGTTCCTCGAAGCGGGGTTTGGAGAGGTACAGCAGAAGGCCCCGGGTCCATACGATGCGGTGACCTGCCTGGGGAGCTCCCTTCCGCACCTCTTAAGCCAGGCTGACCTGGACGCTGCCTTGGTCGATTTTCACGCGGTTCTCAACCCCGGCGGGCTCCTCATCCTCCAGAACAATAACTATGATGCCATCCTCCAAGGGCCGCGCCGTTTTATGCCCCTGGCCAGCGCTCGTCAAGCCGGGCGAGAGTATCTTTTCTTTCGCTTCTTTGACTTCGAGGGGGAGAGGGTGGTTTTTCATGTCATTACCTTCATGAAGGAGGGAAAGGCCTGGAGCTATCAAGCGGATGGGACCCCCCAGCGGCCGCTCCTGAAGGCCGACCTGGAGGATCACTTAAGCCGGACGGGCTTCTCTCAGCTGGCCTGCTATGGAGATTGCCGGGGAAGTCCCTTTGATCCCCAAGAATCACCCAACCTGGTGATCGTCGGCATCCGAGGGGCCATGGGGCAATTAAATTAGGGAACAGGGGATAGGGATGAGGGATCAGAGGGATGCTGACCCCCTGATTCCCGACAACTGGCTTCTGCCAAAAGGAAATTCCTGTACGATGAACTTAGATTGCTTCGTCGCTGGCGCTCCTCGCAATGACACATAAGACCAACCTTGTCATTGCGAGCGTAGCGAAGCAATCTCCCAAAAGGAAATTCCTATGCAGTCAAGTTAGGGATTAGGGATTAGTAAAAAGAGCTTTCGCTAGTTCTCAGCCCCTGGCCCCTCAAAAATGGGAATTCCTATAGGATAAATGTAACCAAGAATTTCCTTTCGGATCCCGATGAATGCGGAACAATAGTCCATGGGCAAGGGGAGATAGTGATTACAGATATAACCTATTCCCGGCAACCTGTCCACTAACTTGATCGAGCAGGAATTTTCTTTATTGACAGGATTTATCAGGATGGACAGGATGAGAAGATGAACGCAAGACAAGAGGCAAAGGACAAGGGGAGCGAGTGATTACCCCCCTGTTCCCTCTCCCCTGTCCCCTGTCCCCTGTACCCTGTACCCTGTTCCCTAATTTATGGAAAGGAGAGCATTGGATGAAGCGGCAGCTGGAAGCACGGCGAGGGGCTGCTCGAATTTTGGAAGAGGAAGGGATCTCTCACTATCTAATCGCTGTGTTGACCGAAAGGGGAACCCGCTGGCAATCGAAGGGAGACTCGGTTTGGCTCAACGGGGTGGCCGTCATTTTGAATCGTTTCCTGACCAGCAGCCTCAACAATCCCGGACCGGCAAAGGCGGGGGAGGCGAAAGGAGCTCAGCCCGAGCCGCCGCCCATGCAGGCGGACAAGGTGCGGGAGCGCGCGGTGAAGCTCCTCGAGGAGTCGGGAATTTCAAATTACCTGATCGCCCACTTCTCGGAGGCCGAAGGGACGCGTTGGAGCCTGAAGGGCGACCGCGCCTGGCTTTTTGGCATGGCGAGGATGTTTGGTCTTTTCCTCGAGCGGGGCCTTCGCCCTTCCAGCGAGAAGGAGGACCTCCAGGACGAACAGGCCGAGGCCAAAGCCGAACCGAAAGAGAAGAAGGGATTGGACGACACCGACTGGAAAATCCCCGATTACCTCCCCAAGGATTGGTAATGGGAAAACGTGAAACCTCGCATCGCAGAAGTTAGCCCCCCCCCTTTCACGGGGGTGATAATAAAACATTCTTCCTGCGAAAGGGGGAATCTAGCTTAATCTCAACGCATTAAGCTGCCCATTTACCGCTAAGATGCAGAGGCGCAAGGATTTCCAACTTTTTCCTCTGCGCCTCTGCGGTTTACTGGAGACCTTTTTCTGTAGAGCGGTACTAAGCCTTGGTCACCTCCACGTGGGTGTCGCGGTCGTTTTGCCCCGGGTGGAGGCAGAGGAACATCGGCCTCAGGTGGAAGTAGCCTCCCGCCAGCTCGATCGGGTTGATGGGCGAAGGCATCAGGTTCTGGTAGAGCTTGCCCTCCTTGAACATGTAGTTCTCCCAGGCATGGTAGATCACCACCTGGCCGGGTCGCACGGAGGGGGAGACCTTGGCATGGATGCGGAAGCTGTTCAAGTCGTTCTTGACCTCCACCTCGTCGCCGTCCTTGATCCCCCGCCTGGCGGCATCGGCTGAGCTCATGTACATGATAGGCACGCCCCGCTGCTGGCGCATCATGTACTTGTCATCCCGCCAGGAGGAGTGAATGCTCCAGCGGGTGTGGCCGCCCGTGACCACCAGGGGATGGTCGCCTCCCACCTTGGGGGGCTCTTTGTGCGTGGGCAGCTCTTCCCCCAGCTCCATATAAAGATCCTGATCGATGTAGAACTGCATCCGCCGGGTCAGGGTGGCATAGGGGACCTTCTTGTTCGTGTGCCAGGTGAAGGGGATGATGGTCTGGTTGGGCACGATGTCGGTCGCATTGCCGATGGTAGCCGGGCTGTTGCCCACGCTGGTGAACTTGGCGAAGCCGGTTTTCTTGAGATCCTCCCACTTGACTCCCTTCAGGTTGGTGGAGATCTTCACGAAGTCGGTGGCCAGCTTCTCCTGGTCGTTCTCTTTGTAATAGCCGTTGAAGGTCAGGCCGTCGTAAATCCGGTCGAGGTGACGCTCCTGGCCGTCCGCCCCCTTGTAGGTGGTAAAGCCGGTCTTCCTGGCCTTCTCCTGGAGCTTTTTGGCCAGCAGGCAGACGATCTCCCACTCCGGCTTGGCCTCGTGAAGCGGCTCGACCGCCTTGGCGCCCACGTGGGCGTAAGGCATCAGGGGGGTTCCCCACTTGATGTCGTACTTCTCGTACCAACCGGCCGCGGGCAGCACGATATCGGAGTTGTGGGCGGTGGCGCTCATCCGCCAGTCGATGGTCACCAGGAGGCGCAGCTTGGGGAAGAGGACCTTCTGGAGCTGGGTGTAACCCCGGACCCGGCGCAGGATGTTGCCGCCGTACTCGAAGAGGACGCGCGGCTCCTTGCCGGGGGCCGGGGTGACATATTGCCAGCCCTTGGCCAGCGACTCCTTCATATACTCGTCCACCGAGCGCTTCAGGTACTTGTCCCATTCCTTCGAGCGGCCGGAGAGCTCGTTCAAGCCCCCGTGATGATACCAGAAGAGGGTGCTGGAGACCCACATCCCGGCCTGATAGGTCTGCCGGATCATCTCATAGGTGACCATCTCGTTGGTGTATCCAGCCGCCTTGAGCTTCTTGACCATGGGAGCCATCTCCTTCTCCATGGCCTTGGCCCCCTCGACCCCTGGCTTCTTCATGAAGGCGAACTGCTCGAAGGCGTCGGCGCTCAGGAAGGGGAAGCCCCGGTAGCCGCTGCCCCGCTTGCCGAAATGGCCGCACAAGGCCAGGACCAGGATCTGGGCCCGCTCCATCAGCACCCCATGATAAAACTTGGAGAAGTTGCTCTGGGTGACGTTACAAACCGATTTGGCCTGGCCGATCTCCCGGGCCAGCTTGCGGGTCGTCTCGGGATGGATTCCGGTGATCTCGGCCGTCTTCTCCGGGGAGTACTCCTCCAGCTTCATTTTCAAGAGATCGAAGACCGGCCGCACCTTGACCTTCCCCTGCAAGGTGTTGACCTCGTACTCCCCCTCCAGGGCGGGCTGAAGCTTGCCCAGCGCCAGGCTCTTCTTGGGGGCCTCCTGGATCGATTTGGTGGCCAGGTCGTACAGGTAGAAGCTGTCCTCAGCGCCCCCCTTCTTTAAGTCCCTGGCCCGCAGCAGCCGCCGGGTGTCGTCCCGCACCAGCAGGGGCATGTCGGTCTGCTCCTTGAGAAAGCCCTCTTTGTGGAGCTTTTCTTTTACGATCACGTGGGCCATCGAGAGGCCAAAGGCGGCGTCGGTCCCCACATTGATGGGGATCCACTGGTCCGAGTGGATGGAGGAAGGGCTATAGTCGGGGCTGATCGTCACCACCCGGGAGCCGTGGTAGCGGCCCTCCAGGAAGAAATGGGCGTTGGGAATACTGGTGTAGAAGGGGTTGCCGCCCCAGATGAGGAAGAGATCGGTGTGGAACCAGTTGTCCGCCGAGCCTTCCGACATGATGTTGCCGAAGGTGACCGCCGCCCCGTGGTGGTCGTCGCCGATCTCCGCGTTCATATCGAACAGAGGGGAGCCCAAGAGCGGGCCGAAGCGGCCCAGCCAGGCCCCCTGGGGCCCAAAGCTTAATTGCGTTCCGAGCTCCCAGGCGACCCGCTCGGGTCCCTCCTTGCGGATGACATCGATGATGGTATCGGCGATCTCGCTCAAGGCCTCGTCCCAGGAGATCCGCTTCCATTTGCCCTCGCCCCGTTTTCCCACCCGGCGCAAGGGATACTTGATGCGGGACGGGTCGTACATCCGCTCGCTGTAGCATCCCCCCTTCTGGCAGCCCCGGGGATTGAAGTCGGGCGAGTCGGGAGCGATCTGCGGGTAGATGGCGGTTTGCTCCTCCCGGATCACCACCCCTCCCTTGATGTAAAGGTCCCAGCAGCAGGCCGACTGATACCAGCAGTTGACCATGTGGGTCCCGCGGGCCACCTTGTCCCAGGTCCACTTCTGCCGGTAGATGTCCTCCCAGCTGCGGTAAGGGTAGGCAGAGGCGGTGGCCGCGGCGGCCCAGCCTTCCTTCAGTTTCAGCCGGCTCAGGTACAGAGCGCCGATAGCGATGCCTGTACCCTTGAAGAACTCCCTTCTCGTGAACGTGTGATCTGCCATGATGCCTCCCTCTGACAGGAAATTACTTTACAACGAATTTTGATTTTATGGAATTTTACCGTGAAAATGCCAAGGGCTCTTGGAGGCCCATTTTCATTCGCGGGGGAGACCAACTTGGGTTGGCCAGGTCGGTTTCTTTGATTTAATCCTGCATTTCCCATTGTCCAGACATCGCGGCCTCCGTCCCGATAAAGGAGCGCAGGATCTCCCCCAGAGTTGCGAAAAAGCCGGAACCGGTGCTCTGGATAAGCCGCTCCACCATCAGGGGAACCCAACGCGCCAGGTGCCGGGCCAGGAAGTCCCGCTGAGCCAGGCGATAGGAAGAGGGATCTTCGGCTTGGGCCTCTTGGAAAGTGAGGTAATGCATGAACTCGAGCTCTACCGTGAGGTGATCGGGAAGCTCCCTGACCGATGGAGAGAGCTCCAGCCCAAAGAACTCATAAAAGCGCAACAGCTCCTCGAAAAGCTGGGTCCTTCCCCACCCGACATACGACCCTTCGTAGAGGGAACAGGGGGGGCCTCCAGCCCCGACATCGAAGAGGGAGGTGTAGGCCTCTTGCAGCTCCTCCAAGGTCGGAAGGGGTTCCGGGGAGGGGGGCGGGAAGACCTCCAACAGCCCTCCTCCTTCCTCCAGGGAGAGATAAAGGTCCTCCTGCGGAAAGGAGAACCAGCGGGCCAACTCGCAATAGAGCAGGCTCCTTTCGCTTACGGAAAGCTCCATCATCGTGTTACATCCTCATGGGTTGACCTCTTTCTGACTGCTACCCGTTTGTGGCACACTTTACCATTCTTTTTCTTTAAAAGCAACGGCAAATCTTCTTCTAAGCCAAAAAAATTCTTGTCTTTGAGGGCCTCTCTATGGTATTTTAGGGTACACATTTTAAACCAGGAATTTCCTTTTTAGACAGGATTTACGGGAAAGTTTTAAGTTTTAGGTTTTAAGTGTTAAGCAAGAAACCTAAAACTTAAAACTTAAAACCTAAAACTTAACACCTAGCTTAATCCCAATGCCCAATGAAAGGGGGTGGCAAAGACCATGGAGCAATTTCTGCAGATCGTGACCAAACCGGATAATATCCCCATCTCGGCGATGGCCCTCGTGGTGATTTTCTTCACCTGGCTCGCTTTGAAGCAGGCCTTCCGGAGCGATCAGGTCATCGAAGAAAAGGGCAAAGATGAGCTCTTGGACGAGATGATCAAGTAAAGGGGCGATTCGCGAATCGCTCCACCGATGGAGGTGAAGAGTGTGATCCAGCTCGTGATAGTGTCCGTGGTGGTCGGCTTTTTATTGATCCTCTTCTTGAAGCGCTCGACCACCTCCATTTCCATGGAGAAGGACTATTACGAGGAGGCCGGCGCCTTCACGAACCGGTTTGAGCAGTGGAATCTGAGTCATTTCGAAAAAGTCTGCCTGGGGCTCTTGGAGGGCCTGGGATTAAAGGTCGAGTGCGTTTCCTATATCAACCCCCGGGAGTTTGATCTGATCGCCCGGGATGTCAAACCGGTCACGGGGGGGGATTTCATTGTCCATTGTCTGTTGGCCTCCCCGGGAGAGGTCGTAGAGGCCAACCGGGTGATTGCCCTGAGCGATGTGGTTCGGACGGAGAAGGCCTCCAAAGGGATCTTTATCACCACGGGATATTTCTCCGCCGATACCGCCCACCTGTTGGAAGGGGCCCCCCTGGAGCTCATCAATGCCAGGAGGTTAAAGGAGCTCATCTTACAACATGACCTGCTGGCCTTGGTCTAAGCGGGCACGATCAATTTGATCTTTTGCCCTGGTTTCAGGTCGGGTTTTTTGGGGTCTAACCCGTTCAGAATGGCGATCTCCTTAACATCCTGGCCCTTGGCGGCATGCTCCTTCACGATCGCCTCGAGGGTCTCTCCGGCCTTGACTTCGTAGACCTTGACCCGCGTGGGCTTGATCTTCTCCGCCTCCTCGGCGGATAAGCCCCGGAAGCTCTCGATCGTCTTGCGGAACTTCTCCTCCACCTCTTTGAATTCCCCGGTCGGGGCGAAGCCCACCAGGTGGAAGGCCTTGTCGCCCTTGAAGAAGATGCCATACAAGAAGGTGATCCTGCCGATCTTCTGGTGGGTGCCTTCGCCCCGACCCACATAGGCCTTCAGGCCATGGATCTCCTTCGTCTCTCCGGCCTTTATTCCCTTGACGTACTTTTTGGCGTATTCCTCCGGGGAATATCGCTTGTTCAGGTCATCCGGCGCCGCCAGCTGGATAAAACGGTTTTTCTTGGATTCGTGGTCCTTCTCAGGATCAGGCTCTTTGGCTATCACAGCCGATTTCCCGTTGAAGATCTCCCATTTCTCGGGGAAGGTAATCTCGATCCCCAGCTCCTTGTGGCGGAAGATGTTCCCCGTGACGACCCCCTCTTTCGGGTTGGGCCCGTAAGGCAGCCCATCCAGGCGCGTCAAGTATCCCTCTTTTCCTTCGATCAGCCTGGCTGGCGCCTTTTGCCCGTCCGCCGAGAGCCATTTTTTGGCCCCCTCTTCGGCCGCCTTGATCCGGTCGGCGGTCTCCGGATGGCTGGCAAAGAAGCCCTCGAAGCCTCCCCTCCCGGCGTCCTTATCCATCCCCTTCAGCGTCTTCAGGAATCCCTCCGCGGCATTTGGATCGTAGCCCGCCTTGTAAGCGTATTCGATGCCCAGCTGATCCGACTGGAACTCGGCCTGCCGGCCGTAACCCATGAGGACCCCGAAGAAGAGGATGTCAGAAAGTTGGAATAGCTGCCCGACCTGTGAGGGGACCCCAACCTGGGAGAGAACGATGGCGCCGATCGTCCGAAGATAATCATAGGCTTTGGCTTTGGTGTACTGTTCGACGGCGTGCCGGGCGGTCACATGGCCGATCTCGTGTCCCAGGACAGCTGCCATCTCTGCCTCGCTGTTCAGGGCGGTCAGCAGGCCGCGGGTAATATAAATATAGCCCCCGGGCAGGGCGAAGGCGTTGACTTCTGGGGAATCGACCACCTTGAAGCGATAGATGAGGTCGGGGCGATGGCAGACAGCGGCCAATCTCTGCCCCACCTGGTTTGCGTACTCCTGCCATTTGGGGTCGTTGAAATAGCCGAACTCCTCCAGGGCGATCGGGTCCTGCTGCTTGCCGATGGCGATCTCCTCGTCTTCGCTCAGCAGCACGAACTCACGTTTCTTGGTCACCGGATTGGTGGCACAGCTGGCCACAAGAAAAAGGAAGGCCAGCAGGAGCGCCACCACCCGGCTGGATGAGAAAATGGTAAAGCGAAAATTCAAGCCGGGGAAGCCCCCTTTCTCTTTCATAGCTCGACCTCTTGATGCTTTGCGAATAAAAGGGCAGCAGCGCCGAGGGGACCCGCATCGTCCCCCAGCTCCCCCGGAACGATCCGGGTCCGCAGGGCTGCCCAGGGGAATGCCTTCGCCTCGACCTCCTTGAGGGCCGTCTCCAACAGAATCTCCCGGGCCCCCATCAGTCCTCCTGTCAGGACGATGACCTCCGGGTTCAGGATGTGGATGACGTTGATCAGGCCGATCCCGAGCCGCTCCCCTGCCTCTCTCAGGATCTCCCGGCAGAAACGGTCGCCTTTGACGGCCTCCTGATACAAGCGCTCCGGCGCGACCTCCTCTCCTTGTTCTACCAACGGCCGGATGGCAGAAGCCACCCCTCCATCCTTAAGCTTCTCGCGCACCCTGACCCTCAGGCTGGCGGCCGAGACGAAGGCCTCCAGGCAACCCCGATTTCCGCAATTGCAAGAGGGTCCATCTCTCTCGATGATCATATGCCCGATCTCCCCCGCCATGTAAGCCGAACCCCGCCAGATCTCGCCCCCCAGGATAATGCCT
The DNA here is from genome assembly GCA_016176845.1 of Nitrospinota bacterium. GTDB lineage: Bacteria > 2-12-FULL-45-22 > 2-12-FULL-45-22 > 2-12-FULL-45-22 > JACOWJ01 > JACOWJ01. Next base: position 26,352 of record JACOWJ010000011.1, on the reverse strand, counting down.
CCGCCCAGCCCAGTCCCCAAGGTGATGCAAACCAGGCTCTGAGCTCCGCGGCCCGCTCCAAACCGATATTCCCCCCAGGCAGCAACGTTCGCATCGTTTTCGACCTGAATGGAGAGCTCCAACCTCTCCTCGAGCCTTTCTTTCAGGGGAATCTGCTCCCAGCCGGGGAGGTTGGGGGCCCCGTAGACCACGCCGGTATGTGGGTTCAGGGGACCCGGCGTGCCGACGCCGACGCCCTCGATGAGCTCCCGAGCCACCCCCTTCCTTTCCAGCACGTGGCTCACGAGGGACACAATGTTGTCTATCACCGTTTCCGGGCCGAGATGGGCGTCGGTGGGGCCCCTCTCGCGCCACAAAATGGTGCCTTGGCGATCCACCAGAATCGCTCGGATGTTCGTCCCTCCCAAATCCACCCCTACCGCGCGGACCCTCTCCTCCTCTTTTCCCAAAGGATGCCCCCACAATTTTGAGCAGACACCAACTTGAAACCGACATGGCCAAGCAGCATTGGCCGCCCCCCCGCATGAAAATGGACCCCAGAGAGACTGTGGCATTTTCAACGGTAAAACCTCTTGACGGAATCTTATACTTCCACTACACTTCCTTATATATAAGGATTAAATCAACACTTTCAACCTTCTTTTTAGGTTGCAGGCCCGGCTCTATAAAGTTCTGTGTGTTTGTCTGTCCATCTATTTCAACGTCCCCCAGGGGGTTCATCCGCCAGCGAACCGTGAACGCCCTGAACAGAAACAGTAGGCCAGGCCGGCGGAGGTGGTCAGGATGAGATACCGAGTCGTCAGAATCGCCGCTCTTCTCCTCATCATCCCCCTGGGGGTATCCTGCCAGACCTTCCGTATGAAAAAGCCGCCCCCCAAGCCCATCGGCAGCTTCCAGCGGGTTGACCGGGGAAAGTACGCGGTGAAGGTCGATCTTCTTTCCCCCGAGCAGTCCAAGCAGTACTTCGGCGTGAACCTTAACGAGATGGGGATCCAGCCCGCAAACCTTGAGCTGGAAAACAAGAACGCAGAGCTTCTGCAGCTGAGCCTGGACGACATCTATGTCAAGGACAAAGACAAGTATCTCTATCGCCCCATGACCCTGGACCAGCTGGCCAAGAGGATCTACGAGTCGAACAAGTATAAAGAGATGGTCAATTACGGGGCCAAGGATGCCGCCGTTTACGGGGCTGCGGGGGCGATCATCGGGGCCATCGGCGGGCTGATCCTGCGGAGAGGAGGCGCCGGGCAGGGCGGGGCGATCGGAGGCTGGGGCGGGGCCTCTGCGGGGGCCATCAAGGGAGCTACCCAGGCCAAAGAGCGGGCCACCGAGCGGATCAAAGACGGCTTGGGCCAGCTGATGATGACCGCCAGTAAGATTCCGGAAGACTCAAAGGTGAAGGGGTTGGTCTTTTTCCAGATCCCTCCCGAGGAGGTCCAAACCCTCAAGGCCCTGGAGATCCGCCTGACGGAGACGGAGACCCGCAACAAGCTGGATTTGGAGCTGGAGTTGCAGATCTCGCCGGAGAACGAGAAGAAGAGGTAAGGGAAAGATGGTCGATCTTCTGTTCTCGATGCGGGATTGGGCCCGACTTTCCCAGGCCGAATCGGTCGCATACTCTTTCGCCAGCCGGTTATAATAGGATAAGGCCGTTCGGTGGTCACCCATGCGGAGGAAGCTTTCCCCAAGAAGGAAGAGCAGGTTGGGCCTGAGGGGGGTGGAGGGGGAGCTCCGCAGGAGATCCTCCATCTCCAGGATGGCCTCACCGACCTCCTCTTTCTCGAAGCGATGGGCTGCGATCTCGAACAGGGCATGATCGCGCCAGGTGCTTTCCGGTCTTTTGAGCAGCAGGCGGCGATGGGTCTTTAGGGCAGCTGCCAGGTCTCCCTGAATCAATGAGGCGCGGATCCTCCCCAGGAGGGCCGAATCCAACAGGCCGCTGGAGGGATAGGCGGCCTCGAAATGCTCCCAGGTCCGGCATGCTCCGGCAGCGTCCCTCAAGCCCAACTGACACCACCCCAGGCTGTAGAGAGACTGTTCACCCAGCGGGTTTTGCCGATACCGCGTCAGGAAATGGGCGTGGAGGTCCCGAGCCTGCAAGTATTGTCCGTTATGGTAGAGGCTTTCGGCCTTCCAAAAAAAGGCCTTGGCCGCCAGAGGGCTGTTGGGGTAAAGCTCCAACAGGCGGGTATATGCGATGGAGGCCTGGGCGTATCGGCCCAGATTGAACAGGTTCCCTCCCCTCAGGTAATGGCCCGTAGCGGCCAAAGAAGGGCGAGGTTTGAGCTCCACCAGGGCACTGAAGCGGGTGAAGGCCTTCTCATATTCACCCCCTTGCAAGTAAATCCAACCCTGCGCCAGATGGGCGTAGGCCCGGTATTTGTCTCCCGGGCGGGCCTCTAAAAGCGCCTGGTTGTAAGCGCCCAGCGCTCGCCAGTTATCCTTGAGCCGGTAATAGGCTTCCCCCTTCCAGTAGAATGCTCTGACCCTGAGATGCCCTCGAGGATAGAGATTCAGCTGGACCTCCCACGCCTCGATGGCTTCCCGGTAACGTCCCTCCTGGAAGTGGTAAAGTCCCTCCTTGTAGTAAGCCTCCTCCCCTTGAAAAAGCTTCAGAAAGAAAGCCGAGAAGGGACTCCCATAGGACCAATTTGCGGGGGATTCCTTGGGGGACTCTCGTTCCTCCGAGGCGATCGCCAAAAACCGAATCTCCTCTTTGATCTCGGGCCGCTCCCACGCGATCCCCTTCCATATCTGCTGCAGCGGAGGCCTCTCTTTCGGGAGGACTGCCTCAGAGCGCTGCCCGGAATCGGTTCCTTCAGGGAGGGGATAAGCTGGCGCCCCCTTTTTCTCCTTGGGAATGACCACGGCCTCATCGGCCCCCTCAGAGAGGCACGGGCTCAGGCAGAAGGAGAGGAAAAAGAGCAGCGGGGTTAAAGGGGAAGTTAGCGAGAGGGAAACCGAACGCATGCTCAATAGTCTCTGGGAATCTCCAGCATCCGGTCCAAGGAGCGCTTGGCCAGCAGCCGCGTCTCTTCGGGCACAGTAATGACGTGGACCATGTTCTCCAGGGAATAGACCACATCCTCCAGCGTGGTCAGCTTCATGTTTGGGCAGAGCATGTCCTCCCAGGGCTCATAGAAAACTTTATCGGGGTTCTCCTTCCTCAGCCGGTAGAGGATGCCCCGCTCCGTCCCCACAATCAGCTCCCGGGCCTGGCTGGTCTGGGCATATTTGTACATCCCCGAGGTGCTGCAGATGTGATCGGCGAGGGCCAAGACATCTGGGGTGCACTCCGGATGGGCCATGAACTCCGCCTGGGGATGTTCCCGCTTGGCTTCCCGGACCTTCTCCGCCTTCAGCCGGTGATGGGTGGGGCAGAAGCCCTTCCACAGGAGGATCTCCTTCTCCGTGTGCTGGGCCACATAATTGCCCAGGTTCATATCGGGGACGAAGAGGATGGGATGGCCGTTGGGGACGGAGCTCACCACCTGGATGGCGTTGGCCGAGGTGCAGCAGATGTCGCTATGGGCCTTGACAGCAGCTGAGGAATTCACGTAGCAGACGACGATCGCCCCGGGGTGCTCCCGCTTTTTCTCCTCCAGGGCCTCCGCGGTAATCATATCGGCCATGGGACAGCCGGCCTCCAGGCGGGGAAGCAGGACGGTCTTATCTGGGCAGAGGATGGCAGCGCTCTCCGCCATAAAATGGACCCCACAGAAGACGATGACCTGAGCGTCCGTCTTCGCCGCGGTTTGGCTCAGGCCCAGGGAATCTCCGGTAATATCGGCGATCTCCTGGATTTCGTCCCGTTGATAGTTGTGGGCGAGCAGGATGGCCCTCCTCTCCCGGAGGAGCTCCCGGACCCTGCGCTTGAGCCTTTCCTGATCTTCCTCATACTCGGGGTAGCTTTCCCTTTGCTGCTGCATCACGCTTTTCCTCAGTCTCTTGGGGGACATTGAGCCGTTTGTTCGGGTATTTCCTGGACAAATATTAAGTGAAACGACCCTCGAAGTCAAGGATGGCTTTGAATTAGGGGACAGGGAACAGGGAACAGGGGACAGGTGACAGGGTCCCAATAATCTGTACCCTAAAAATGGAAATTCCTATGCGATCAAGAAAGGTCCGAGATTCCAGTTTAACCCATCATGTCCTGGAGAGGCATGGGGAATTAGCGAAAAAATTGTCGTCGTTCATAATTCGTTTGAGGAACCCTGCGGAGGAGAAAAAAAAGTTGACGAAGCCCCCGTGCCTCTGTTACCCTTTAGCCGAATGATCTGAATCCGAATCAGAGGAACCGAGGGCCCGCATGAAGGTAATCGACCTCCACACGCACACGACACCTGCCTCAGGATGCAGCCGCTTGCGCCCCGAAGACCTGATTAAGCGGGCGAAACAGCTGGGTCTTGATGGGGTGTGCCTTACCGAGCACCATGCCAGCTGGGACACCTATTCCATCCGGCAGCTGGCCCTGCGCTATGATTTTACCCTCTTTCGTGGAGTCGAGATCACCACCCGCGAGGGCGATGTTCTGGTCTACGGTCCTCATACTTTTGGGCTGCCTTACGAGATTCAAGGGATCATTTCCGCTCAAAGATTGCAAGAGATGGTGGTACTGCGGGGCGGGGCAACGGTGGCCGCTCATCCCTTACGAGGATGTTTTCTGTCGCGGGATGGGCAAGAATCGGCCGAGTTCCACCAGAAGGTCCGGGAATTGAGTAGCCGGCCGGTCTTTCGCTGGGTGGATGGCATTGAAGGCCTCAACGGCAATACCTCCAATATTCAAAACCAGGGCGCTCTGACGATCTGCGAACTGCTGGGGCTTCCGGCCACCGGTGGCAGCGATGCTCACCTCGTTTCCGATGTAGGCCGATATGTGACCTGCTTCGAGCAGGATATCACCAATGATCGAGAGCTGGCTCACGCCATCCGACAGGGAACGTTTAAGGCGATCGCCTTGGAGGCCTGGCACCGGGGCGTTTCCAGCAGCGCTTGAGTAAGTTTCGCTTTCTAAGTACAGCTCCACGGAAAAGGGTGCCCAATTCGAGATTGCTTCGTCGCTAACGCTCCTCGCAATGACAAGATCAGGTCATTGCGAGCGAAGCGAAGCAATTTCACCCCGCTGGGCACTGAATTCTGTGGAGTGGTACTAAGCAGATGCTGATGAGGTTCCTCAGTTGGTTTCTCAAGGAAACCGACATGGCCGACCGAAGTTGGCCGCCCCCGGGGAATGAAAATGGCCCCCGGAAGACTCGAGCATTTTCACGGTAACTGGTCATGCCCCATGGGCACCCAAGCGTATTAAAATGGTGGGGGCTATTTTCGTATCAAATTCCTGCGGTTTACTGCAAGGGGAGGGTAAGGGATGAGCACCTTATACTTCGAAGACCTGAAGGAGGGAGAAGAAATCCTCTCTCCAGCCCGCACGGTAACCGAGGCGGATATTGTCTCTTTTGCCGGCCTCTCTGGGGATTACAACATCCTGCACACGGACGAAGAGTTCGCCAAGGGGACCATGTTCGGGGGTCGGGTAGCCCACGGCCTACTGGGCCTTTCCATCGCTTCCGGCCTCTTTACCCGGACGGAGCATATGCAGCGGATGCAGAAATCGATCATGGCCTTCATGGGGTTGACCTGGAAATTCACCGGCCCCATCAAGATCGGCGATACGATCCATGTCAGGGCGAAGCTCTTGGAGAAGAAAGAGACCAAGCGGCCCGACCGCGGCATCATTGTGCTGGAGCGGACGGTGATCAATCAGCGGGGCGAGGTGGTCCAGCAGGGAGAGACCACCCTGATGATCGCTCGCAGGCCGGCGAGTTAGCTCGTAGCTCATAGCCAAAAAAAGTTAAATTAGGGGACAGGGGACAGGGTCCCAATAATCTGTACCCTAAAAATGGAAATTCCTATGCGATGAACTTAGATTCCTCGCTTCGCTCGGAATGACAAACATAGAAGCTGTCATTCCGAAGGAGCGATAGCGACTGAGGAATCTTAAAATGGAAATTCCTATACGAATTTCCTTTTTTGACAGGATTGACAGGATTTACCGGATGGACAGGATTAGAAAATGAACGGGAGACAAGAGGCAAAGGACAAGGGGAAGGAGTGACGATCCCCTGTCCCCTGTCCCCTGTAACCTGTTACCTAACTTAATTGGATTCTATTTGAATGATCGGAAGCGGATGAACGCGGAGGCTCTTCAAGGCTTCGCGGATAAACGCGAGAATCAATATCGATGCAATATCCTGCACATCGGTATGGATCCCCGTTCATCTGGGTTCATCTGCTTCCCGAATGAAAATTCCTGCCAGAAGGAGAGCGCTATGAGGGTGAAGGACAAGGTAGCGATCGTGACCGGGGCTGGCCGGGGACTGGGAGAAGCGGCGGCATTACGGCTGGCCGAGGAAGGGGCCAAGGTGGTGGTGTCCGACGTGGACGAAGCCGGGGCGCAGCAGACGGCGACGAAGATCCGAGAGATGGGCCGGGAGGCCATCGTGGTGAAGGCGGATGTCTCCGTCCGCCAAGAGGCCGAGGCCCTGGTGGAGGCCACCGTCAAACACTTCGGGCGGGTGGATATCCTGGTCAACAACGCCGGCATCACCCGGGACGTCTCGCTGCGAAAGATGACCGAGGAGGACTGGGACCGGGTGATCGACATCAACCTCAAGGGAAGCTTCAACTGCGCCCAATTCGCGGCCAGATTCATGATCGAGCAGAAATCGGGCAAGATCATCAACCTCTCCTCTCGGGCTTACCTGGGCAACCCTGGGCAAGCCAACTATTCTGCCTCTAAGGCGGGCATCCTGGGCCTGACCCGCGCCCTCGCCCTGGAATTGGGCCGTTACAATATCAACGTCAACGCCATCGCTCCGGGCATGATCCGAACCCCAGGGGTCACCAGCCTTGGCCATTTCGAGAAGATCGTCGAGAAGGCCATCCAGAACACCCCCTTAGGGAGGATCGGTGAGCCCATCGATGTGGCCAATGTCATCCTTTTCCTGGCCTCGGATGAATCCAGCTACATCACGGGCGATGTGCTTCACGTGACGGGGGGCCGGTATGGTTGAGAGGAGCTCCGTGAAATCGATGTTGGTCCATTTGGCTCCGGTTCGAGAGGGCCTCTTTCATTTGCCCACGACCCCGGAAGAGAGGCCCTACCTCATTGGGGGGAAATGTCGCTCCTGCGGGAGGACCTTCTTCCCCAAACGCCGCTTCTGTTCTTCCTGCCAGGCCGAGGGGACCATCGAGGAGGTCCCCCTGAGCACCCAAGGCGTCCTGTACAGCTTCTGCGTGATTCACACGCCGCCGGAAGGGTTCGAGGCCCCCTATGCCCTGGGCTACGTGGATCTGCCGGAGGAAGATCTGAGGATCTTTGCTCCCCTGGCGGCAGACGACCTGGGCCAGCTGAAGATCGGCATGGAGATGGAGCTGGTGATCGAGAAGCTCTGCCAGGATGAGGCCGGCAATCCCCTCGTCTGCTATAAGTTTCGTGCCAAGGAGTGAGAGGAGCCGAGCGATGAGAGAGGTCTGTGTCATTGGGGTGGGGATGACCCCCTTCGGCAAGTTTCCTCAGAGGAGCATCCTGGATCTGGGGAGGGAGGCCTGCCTGGAGGCCCTTCGGGATGCCCAAGTGCCGGCTCAACGGATCGAGGCCGCCTATTGCGGCCATGCCCGCACCGGCCGCCTGTTAAACCGGGAGTGCGGCATCGGACAGTCGGTGCTTTGGGAGTTGGGGATCTCGGGGATCCCGATCTCCAGCGTGGGCAACTTCTGCGCGAGCGGCTCGACGGCCTTCCGGGATGCCTGGCTGTCGGTAGCCTCCGGGCTCTACGATATCGTCATGGCCCTCGGGGCCGAGCAACTCACCGCTCGTGGGGTCAAAGGGAAACCCTTGACCTCTGACGGCGTGGAATTGCTCACGGTCATGGGCTTTAGCCCTCCTACCTATTTCGCCCAGATCGCCCAGCGGCACATGCACGATTTCGGCACCACCCGAGAGCAGTTGGCCTTGGTGGCGGTGAAGAACCGCAAGAACGCCTGCGGCAACCCCCGGGCCCAGTACCGGAAGGCGGTGACGGTGGAGGAGGTGCTGAAGGCACCCATGATCGTGGATCCTCTGACCCTCTTGAGCTGTTGCCCTACGGGAGACGGGGCCGCTGCCGCCATCCTCTGCTCCCGGGAGATGGCTGCCCGGTATACCGCTCGTCCCATCACCGTCGCTGCGGCCGTGCTCAAGTCCGGGGAATATCAGAGAAGGCGGGAGATTACCACCCTCGATGGCACGGTCCGGGCCTCCCGAGAGGCCTACGAGCGGGCCGGGCTGGGCCCGGAAGAGTTGGATGTCGCTGAAGTCCACGACTGTTTTACGCCGGCTGAGATCCTCCATTACGAGGACCTGGGGCTCTGTCCCAAAGGGGAAGGGGGGGCCTTTATCGCTTCCGGCGCGACGCAGATCGGCGGGACCATCCCGGTCAACCCCAGCGGGGGGTTGATCTCGAAAGGACATCCCCTGGGGGCCACCGGCATCGCCCAGATCGCTGAGCTGGTCTGGCAGCTGCGGGGCCAGGCGGGGGACCGGCAGGTGGAGGGGGCCAGGGTGGGATTGGCCCATTGTGCGGGGGGCTTCCAGGAGAGCCTGGAGCTGGCAGAGGTGGCCTCCGTAACCGTGATCATTTTGAAAGCATGAAATCGCTCATAGCTAGGGAGTTGCGATGGATTTCGATTTGACCGAAGAGCAGATCGCTTTGCAGAAGACCATTCGCAAGTTCATGGAGGCCGAAGTCATCCCCCTGGTGGACGAATACGAGGAGAAAGAGCAGTTCCCTCCACGGGAGCTGGTCAAGAAGCTGGTCCCCTTCGGCTATTTTGGGGGGCTGTTGCCCGAGGAGCTGGGAGGCCTGGGGTTGGATTATGCCTCCTATTTCATCTTGATCGAGGAGCTGGCCCGGGCCTGGAGCTCGTTGCGCACGGTCCTGACCACCAACAACATGGTCCTGACCAACATTGCCCGCAATGGTACCGAGGAGCAGAAGAAGAGGTTCCTGGAGCCCATGTTGTCGGCAGACAAGATCGCCTTTTTCGGCCTGACGGAGCCCAACGTGGGCTCGGATGCCGCCGCCGTCGAGACTCGGGCAGTGCTCGAGGGAGATGACTATCTCCTCAACGGGACCAAGACCCTGATCACACACGGCAGCCTGGCCGAGGTCGGTCTCGTCTTCGCCACCACCGATCGAAGCTTGGGGGCCAAAGGGATCTCGGCCTTTCTTGTCGAGAAGGATACCTGCCAGTATACTGCCCGAAACATCAAGAAAATGGGGATGCGGGCCTCCGTCCTCTCGGAGCTCACCTTCGAGGACTGTCGGGTCCCACGGGAAAACCTCCTGGGGAGGACGGGCGAAGGACTGAAGATGGCCCTTTCCATGTTGAATGTGGGCCGTTGCAATGTGGCCTTTGCGGTCATTGGGGTGGCTCAGGCTTGCATCGAGGCTTCGATCCGATATGCCCAAGAGAGGAAACAGTTTAGCCGCCCTATCGGGGGTTTCCAGCTGATCCAGGGGATGATTGCTGAGATGGTGATGGAGACCGATGCCGCCAGGCTCCTGGGATATCGAGCGGCGCACCTCCTGCAGAAAGGAGCTTCCTGCGTGAAGGAGGCCTCCATGGCCAAGCTATTCGCCACCGAGTCCGCCCTGAGGACCGCCTCTAACGCCATCCAGATCCACGGGGGCTATGGCTATACCCGGGAATTCCCCGTGGAGCGTTATTACCGGGATATCCGACATCTGACCATGGCCGAGGGCACATCCCAAATCCAGAAATTGATGATCGGCCGGGAGGTCTTGGGGATCAGCGCATTTACTTAGCTCGACAAGATTAAATTTCCCCGTAGAACCGTGTTTCCTTAAAGCCCCCTTCTGGCAAAAAATCTTTCCAGGACCTGCTCGAATGGGTCTTTTGGGTACTCCTGTCCCGTTTGCGAAGCCATGAAATTTCTGCTAAAATGAAAACATTTCTTTAGCAAATAAGGATTTCTAAGGGGTTCCTTCTCCGCAACTCTTCATTCGAGGGGGATGAAAGATGACGATAGGCCGAGGGGAGACCTCGATCATCGGAATCGAAGGAATGGGATGTGACCACTGCCGCAAGACGATCGAACAGGAGCTGCGCCTGCTGGAGGGGGTCATTCAGATCGTCGTGGATTTGGAAAAGAAGCAGGCCGAGGTAAAGTTCGATCCCGGAAGGGTATCGCTGGATCAGATCAAGAGTCGGATCACCGAATTGGGTTACGAGGCATGATTTATGAGTGACAGGAGGGATCATTAAATGGCTGAAGGAAACAAAGGTAAGGGGACTCCCTCAAAAGGCCCCCGGCGTTCCGAGGCCAGCAGGCAAGAAGAGAAGGGACCGGGGGGGATGAAATATTTCCCGATCGTCGTGGCCGCCCTGGTTGTTTTGGGATTGGGAGGGAGTTATCTGTTCGCTCGGTCCACCCACAAGGCCTCCTCTGGGGTTCGAGGGACCCAGGGCGTCCAAGTGGCGACTGCGACGGATAACGCGGCCCAGAGTGGACCGAAATTGAAGGAGACGCGTCCCACCCTGAGCCCCACTCATTTTGCCGGAAAGATCGCCCAGGCTTACCAGGTGGCCCAGGAGATTCCCCAGGTGCTGGACCAGCTTTACTGCTATTGCCAGTGTCAGGAGACCTTTGGCCACAAGAGCCTGCTGACCTGTTACGTGGACAACCACGCTGCGGGGTGAGACGTCTGTATGAACGAGGCGCTGGCAGCGTCCGCTTATACGAAGGCAGGCTATTCCATCCAGGAGATCAAAGAGAAGCTGGCCAAGCGGTACAGCAGTTAGGCAGAGGGGGCCCACGATGAGTTGCAGATCGATACGAGCCATCCTGCTGGGCACGATAGCCCTGGCATTCCTCTATGAACTGGGAGGCCCATCTTTGGCACAGGGCCTGACCGCTCAAGAGGTGTCCAGAGAGGTGATGAGTCCGGCCTGTCCCGGGCGGCTCCTCATCGATTGCACCAGTGGGGAGGCCGATCAGCTGCGTGAGCTGATTCGACAGAAGATCGCCCAGGGACAGACCAAGGAGCAGATCATCAACTATCTGGTGGAGGTCTATGGAGTGACGATCCTGGCCTCCCCCCCCAAGAGCGGCTTCTATCTGGCCGCCTGGACCCTGCCCTTCCTGGCCCTCCTCTATGGGGCCTTGGCCCTGCTCTTGCTGCTGAAGATCTGGGCTCGCCGAAAGGGTAAGGGGGGAGAAGGAGCAGATGGGATCGGGGAGAGTGCCATGATGGACCCTGATTCCCGGAAAGATCCTTATTGGGAGCGACTAGAAAAGGAGCTAAAGGAATTTGAATCCTGAGGGTGTCAAAGAAAGGGTGGAGGAGACGGAGTCCTCCCTGGCGGAGAAAGTATTGCTGCGGGTCCTGATCCTTTCCCCGCTGTTGTTGGCGGTGGGCTTTTTCTCCTATCTCCTCCTCAAGCCGGCCGATCTGAAGAATTCCAAGCAGATTCCCCGCCTCCAGATGGGACAGCTCGCCCCCGATTTCTCTTTCCCCGATCTCGAGGGGAGGAAGGTCAGGCTCTCCTCGCTGCGCGGCCGGGTAGTTCTGCTCAATATCTGGGCCACCTGGTGCCCCACCTGTATCGAGGAGATGCCCTCCCTCCAGAAGCTCCATGAGAGTTTCCAGGATAGAGACCTGGCGGTGGTCTCCGTAAGCATTGATGTGCTGGGGGAGCAGGTGGTAGCCCCATTCATGAAGAAGTATGGTCTGTCTTTTCCGGCGCTCTTGGATCCCCGCGGGCAGATCAAAAAGGCCTATACCACCACTGGAGTGCCGGAGAGTTTCATCATCGATCGACAAGGTGTGGTGGTCCATAAGGTGATCGGGCCGAGGAATTGGATTGAGCCCACTACCCTCTCCTTCTTCGAGGAGATGATTAAGCGAAGCAGCTAGGTAGGAAGGCGACGCCCTGACGGATTATGAATAGCGAGGCGAGACATCAAGGTCCGGATCTTCACCAAAGAAGGCTGCCACCTCTGCGAAGAGGCCAAAGAGCTGATCTATCGGGTTCAGCACAGTTCCCCCATCCACTTTGAACTGGAGGAGGTCGATATCACGAGCGATGTCGGTATTTATGAACGGTTCAAAGAGGAGATCCCGGTTATCTTTATCGATGGCAAGAAGGCCTTCAAGTACCGGCTGGACGAGAGGGAATTCCGAAGAAGGCTGGCAAGGGCCGCTCATCCCACTCTATCCCATAGAGGCTAAATTAGCTCATAGACCTTACGTATAAACGCCATTATCTCTTCCAGGCAGGCTTTAGATGATGGTTGCAGGTTTCCCCTATTCTCAACATGCTTGTGGTGGGGGAAATGCTCCAAATGCGTATGGTGGGGTGCGTTATCCCATCCGATCTTCAGATCGTTGGCTGAAGTCAGCCAATAGTAACTATAGCGTTCGAGAACATCCCCGTCCCATTGTTCAGCGATACGCAGGTTTGTCCCATCTCTCAGGTGCAGAATAAGACGTAATGCCCCACCATCGAGCTCAATAGGAACGATGCGATCTACCTCTTTGCCGAATTTCTCCTGGATCTCAAGAAGCCTCTCAATGGCCAACATCGGCCCATTCTTCCCATGGAAGACCATACTGCGCTATTTTCTGCAGGGAATCTATATCTTGTTTGACCTTATGGGCAACTGCAGCCCAATGATGCCACATAATGTAATCTTCGTGCATTTCATAGGTGGCATCATCTGGAAGCCCTTCCGTATCTAAGTGAGTTAGGGTAGTTTTATACTTCTCTTCAAAATACCGTATCTTACTCTCGGCAAGAAAAAGCCGCTTCATCAAATTGGACAATCTGAAAGCAACTCCATAGCGGATAATTGTCTCCCTTTCCTCAAAAGGAAGCGACGAAAAAGCTCTTTCGATTTGTGACTTAACATCAGTATCCACTGTCGCTACCTCCTTGACCTTCCCAAAAAGTCTCTTTATCCTCAGGATGACCAAACCTTATGGTTATGACTGTTTTCAAGAAGACATTACATCTGGAGGCAGAGAAAGTCAAGGGGGGGACATCTTCTTGCCAGGGTGGATAGTGTTCATCCTACAGCATTGACGTCTGCCCACCCCGCTTCGGTTGGTTACTTCCTTCTGGCAGAACCACCGTGCCATCACGGGATAAAATTAAGCTCCTCCGGCAGCAGCGGGACGATGGACACTTCGAAAAGGTTCGGAACCCGGCCAATGCCCCCAACCCCCATGAGGCGCAAGTCCTCACCCAGTCCGAAGCCTTGAAAGCCCAAAGGCAGCTCCGTCCCCAGACCGAGCATGGGGAGGTGGTAGTCGAAGAGGGGAAGAGGTACCTTCGGTATCTCAAGCCCATCGTGATCGCAAGCCCCCTTTGCCTGACCTGCCATGGGAGTCCCGAGGAGCTGGGGCCTGGGGTCAAGGCGCAGCTTCAGGCCCTCTACCCACACAATCAGGCGACGGGCTATCGATTGGAGGAACTCCGGGGGAGCATCAGCATCAAGATCCGCCTCGAGGAAAAGCAGCAAGGGGATGAGGCATGCCCTCCAGGGTCGCTCCCCTTAGACTGGGAGACTACAACCCAAACCCAGGGGCAGTGTGATCCCCTTCGGGGAATCTGGAAAGGCATGCCTCTCTGACTTCATATCAGCCAATCATGTTTGATCAGTCAACCAGTCCCTCCCTCTCCGAGAGCACTTGTAGGAATGGTCGGGTGCCAGATCGGGCAGCAGCCAGGAATAAGCTCGCCATCGCCGTAGCTGTGCCCATATCATTGTCCGGCCTGAAATCGGGATTGCTTCCCGTCACTGTGGCCCTGGCAACAGGTTAGTCGTCACTTGGACACTCTGGTAGTAAATGTATTCACGTTATTACCCCTATTGCGATCCATCTCGTCCCCCCCGTCTCCCCTTACTCGAGCTGTGTTGCCGACCACACCTTGCATTATCGGTGTCCTTACAATGGTCACCGTGGCGCTGCCTTGGCTGGCCAGATTGCCCAGGAAGCAGGTTCCGCTCCCATCGCAGTCGCCCTGGCTGGGCGTAATTGAGGGGGACGAAGCCTGTGGCGCCCCTTGCAGGCTGTTGGTGACGATCACGCCCGTGGCCATGCTCGGCCCATTATTGGTCACCGTCACCGTGTAAATTAACTTCTGCCCCACTGCCACCGTCGTGGGGCCGATCTGGGTAACCGAAAGGTCGGCCGCTGGCTTCGGAAGGACTGTTGTCGTGATCTCTTTCCAATTGGGAGTGGTGGGATCGAATTCTTTTCCTTTCGCCTCGGCCGTGTTTTTAATCTCGCCTGAGGTCGTCGGCCTCACCACGATCGTCACCGTGGCGCTGCCTTGGCTGGCCAGATCACCCAGGCTGCAGGTAATGGTGCTGGTGCCACTGCACCAGCCCTGGCTGGACGTAGTCGAGTCCCAGCTCACCTTTTCCGACAGCGTATCGGTGACGATCATGCCCGTGGCCGTGCTTGGCCCGTTATTGGTCACTGTCACCGTGTAAGTCAACTCCTGTCCCACCCCCGCTGGGTCAGGGATGTCGGTCAGGGTAAGGGAGAGATCGGCCTCTTTCTTATAGACCGTGATGGTGATCGTCACACTGGTGGTAAGCTTCCCATCGCTGACCACGAAGCTGACAAAGTAGCTGCCTGCCTTACCAAAGTCTGGCGTCCAGCTGAATTCCCCGGTGGTCAGGTTGAGGGTCGCCCCGCCGGGCAAGTTGCTGGCCGAGTAGGTCAGCAAATCCCCCTCGGGATCGGTGGCACTGACGGTAAAATTCAGCAGCTCTCCCTCATCAACGCTCTGATTCTGAATGGAGAGGATAGGGGCATCGTTGACCGGCGTGATATTGAGGGAGACGGTGGCGGTGTTGCTATTGACTGTCCCGTCGTTCACCTTGAAGGTGAATGAGTCGGAGCCATTATAGTTTTCCGCCGGGGTATAAGTCAAGTTAGGGGCCTCCCCCGTCAGGATCCCATGGGTCGGCTGTGTGAAGCCGAAGGTCAGGGGGTCTTTTTCCGGATCGCTTCCGGTCAGCGTGATGGCTACGGAGGTGTCCTCCGGGGTGGTCACCGTCTGGGCAATGGCCACAGGGGCACCATTGACGTTGTTGACCGTGATGGTAATCTCCTGTGAAGCCTTCATGGGAGGGGTAGCATTGTCGCTTACCTCAAAGATCACCGTGTAGATATTCGCCTGATCATAGCCGGGCTTCCAGCTGAATTCCCCGGTGGTCAGGTTGAGGGTCGCCCCGCCGGGCAAGTTGCTGGCCGAGTAGGTTAGCAAATCCCCCTCGGGATCGATGGCACTAACGGTAAACTTCAGCGGCTGTCCCTCATCAACGCTCTGATTCTGAATGGAGAGGATTGGGGCATCGTTGACCGGCGTGATCTTGAGGGAGACGGTGGCGGTATCGCTATCGACTGTCCCGTCGTTCACCTTGAAGGTGAAGGAGTCGGAGCCATTATAGTTTTCCGCCGGGGTGTAGGTGAGGTTGGGGGCCTTCCCTGTCAGGGTCCCCTGGGCGGGCGGAGTAACCACCGTGAAGGTCAGGGGATCGCCGTCCGGATCGCTTCCGGTCAGCGTGATAGCTACGGAGGTGTCCTCGTTGAAGGAGGGTACCGTCTGGGCATTGGCCACAGGGGGATGGTTGACGATAGGCGTGATGAGGCTTAGGTTGCCGAAGGTCACGATCGGACGGGTGAAGTCGGCGTAGTTCACCAATCGTATCCGGATAAACGCGACCTGTGCGGGATTCACGCCCGGCAGGTGCTGCTCGATGATCCACCCGATATCCATCGTGAAGTTCTGCGGCCCTGTTCCGGGAACCCAGCTGGTCATGTCTTGCCAATAAAAGGTGGGCGAGTTAGAGTAGCTGAACGGCGTACAGCCAGTCGTGTAAGGATGGTGGGAGAACAGGATCTCTCCCAGGGAATTCTGGTTGGCGTCGAGTAGGATCGCGTCGACCGAGACGGCACCGTCCGTGTTGCAGGTGGCCATGCTATGGACCGTTACGGTCCCCTGAAGAATCGAGCTCGCCGGGGCAGCAACTGTCTGGTCCGCGCTAATGTACGGTGCATCGTACGGCGTTACGCTCGCGTCGAGCGTGAGGCCCGCCGAGGACGTCGTGTAGAAATTGCCGCAGTGAGACAAGTCCCAGAGAAACCCGCCGGATGACTCCCACGTCTGGCAGAACAGCTCCCAACCATTCGTCCCATCCAAGAAGCCCCCGTTGATCAGCAGGTTGGGCTGGAAGCCGAGCGTTACGAAGGTACAACTCTCTCCGGAGAGGCAGTCCGGTCCCGCGGAGTCGGCTGCCGGACCATCGCCGATGGCATTGGTCGCATAGACCAGCACGTGATTCATTACCGGCTGACCGTTGACGATGCCGTTCAGCGTCTTGGTCGTGACGTTCGCGCCGACGGTGACCGGCGGAACATCGCTTCCAGAGTTTCCATACATCGGGACGATAGTGTAGCCCGTGATTGGACTGCCCCCGTCGGAGCTCGGCGGCGCCCAGGTGACGATCAGCGTGCCGTTCTCGCCGGCCTGGGCCACCAAGTTCTGTGGCGCACCCGGCACCGTCGCCGTGCCCTGTGCGGAAGCGACATAGGTCTTGAAGGCGAAGTCATACGCGGTCATCTGCACCCATGTCCCGTACTGGGGGCGGGCCATCGCATTTCCACCCGAATAGGCGTCGGGAACCTCGCTCCAGTTATACGAGCCACCACCTTGCTCCGACGTCACGACAAGCGCATAGGGGGTTCCAGCCGAGACCGAGGCTGGCTGCGTCAGTGGAACGTCGACCCAGTTTCCGCTCCAGGGCGCGAAGTTCCCCGCCAGCACGGTTCCGCTGCCGAGGATGGTACCCGTTGGGGTACCGGTTCCATCGACCGTCTGGATCTGGACGATCATACTGCCCGGACCCGGCTGGCAGGATGGATCCATGGGCATCATCGTGCATAAGAATGGATCGCTGTTCGAGGACGACGGAATCAACGTCACGAAGATCGACACCTGATCCAGGCTACCGGTGATACCAGCCTTGAATGTTTGTGCCGCGATCTGGTTCGCGTTGGCAACGGTGTAGGAGCTGGACGTACCCGCCTGTTGCTGGTCGAGCACACTGGCTGCCGAAGAGCTGGTGTTCGAGGCAAGCAAGCTCAAGGTACAAAGGGTTAACAGAATGAGGACCTTCAGGGAGAGTCTCTTCTTCATAATGTATCCTCCATGCTCCGATAAGAGTTACGCAGCCTTAAGACTTCTTTGAAACCTCTTTCCAACACCCTCGATACCTTCATACTTCCCTCCGCACCCCATTTGCACATCTCATGGGTCATAGGAACCGATGGCGCGTGAATTGGACGCCCACACCCCACAGCCCATCCGGCTGCGGCTCTGCCCGCCGCACCACACCGCGTACTGCCACGTGTGGCGCAGGGGCATTGGGATCCATGGCCGTTGAGAACCGGACGACAGCAAACAGCCTCGCGCCCGACTCGACACGCTGCCCCAGTCGCACGCCGAGGCCCCCAGCGCTGAAATCTTTGAGCACTGTCTCGGCCTGAAAGGCCGTCCCGCTGACATCCACGCTGCGCACCGTCGCAGGAAAGGGTTCACAGATCCGCGGATGGCGCCTACGCTCTGCCCCGCTGTAAACGTTCATATCTTTCCCCTCCATGGGAATTCTCGCCCTTTTGGAAGTGCGTAACGCCCACCAGAGCAGACAGCGGATACTGCTTCCGTAAGGTTTGCGGCGGCAGTATCCATCGAGAGGCAACAGGCTTGCCAAAAGGCAGGCCTGTTCGTTCGCTGAACGGGTATTCCAACTCGCTCAATTCGTGTATCCCTGGATCCAATCCAGGTCTTTGGATCAACTCCGTTTGTGTGATTAGGAAAAGCGTCTGTTTAGCAAACCTGTTGAAGAACACTACGTTAAAACACTTACATCCTTTCACTTCCTCTTGGTTCGCATTGGCAACGATGGCACTCTCTTTGTTTATGTCGAGACATAACGGCCTGCGGTTCAGCCGCGCCGCGGAGCACAGCTCCATGGCGTCGCCTGAAACCGCTTGTTAGCCCGCGGCCTGTGCTTCGGGTTAGCGGAGGTGTACGTTTACCCGAACTGTGTAAAGCGTACTCCCGCGAAAGAACGAGAGGTCGAGATGGGCTGTCCCCTGTCTCCCTCGGCTCAGCGAGATACTGGAGAAGTCGGTACAACCCAGTTTGTCCACATCTTGATCAAAGCTTCCCCCCCACGTAAGGTCGTTGAAGGTACCAGTTGAACCTGCGGGTGTGAGAGGAATGGTGGTCGCTTGGCCCCATGGAATAATGGCGCCCTTCACGCCCCAACTGGGGGAGGCGAAGGTTATGGAGCCGGGGCCATTGTTCTTGAAGTAGATGCCGACGTTGCCTCCCACTATCGGGGCGAAGATAGACGATGACCATGTGACCCCGGATGCGTTATCGGTGCTGACCTCGGCTATCGTGGCTACGCTGTCCGGGCAAAAGTTAAATGTAGGGTTAGAAACATCAGCAGAAACGGGTGCCGTGTAGTAGAAAGCCCACGACACAGCAATCATTACTGCGAGAGCAACAACCGTCAGACGCTGCAACTTTGTTTGCTTACACATAGCATACCTCCCTCAGGTTTTGAGCTGCGCTTATTATGCGGATCTTCCCGCGGGCTAACTTGTGGACTGCGGACCGTGCCGTTAACGCCCACCCAGGGCCGTGTAACTGCTAACCATGCCGTAACCATAATAATACGGGTCATATCCGGGCTTGCCCTGATCCACCGCCACCTGCTTCATCCAGGCCACCACCTGGTCGGGCCGGAGCCTCTCGCCCCGGGCCTCGGCATGATTGATGATCAGGGCGGCCACGGCGGCCACCTTCGGTGCGGCCATCGAGGTGCCGGCCAGCCAGGCGTAGGGGTTGCCGCTGGCTTCAAAGGGTGCGGCTACCCAATCGAAGAAAGCGGGCTCCGGCCACCCCTTCCAGGCGGACAAGGTGAACTCCCGGAGGAAGTCCGAATCCCCGGCCAGAAAGGCCCGTAGTTGGTGTAGATGGCCGGGCTTCGGCAAAGCCCGAGGCGTCGAAGACCCGGTAGACCCGGATGCCCAGGTCCGGCCCCACTCCCTTGATGAGGCCATTGCCCGCGATCGCACCGGTGACATGGCTGCCGTGGCCCAGCTTGTCTTCCAGGTCATCGGGGTCGCCGGACTCGGCCGCGATCAGGTGAGCGGGATCCGCCTCATGAGCCGCCACGAAGTTTCGACCGCCCAGGACGTTGCCCATCAGGTCGCTATGGTGCGTGTTGATGCCCGAGTCGATCCCAGGGTTTCACCATGATGCCGCTGGGGCAAGTTAGGGGACAGGTTACAGGGGACAGGGAATAGTTTCTTCCACCCCTTGTCCTTCGCCTCTTGTCTTGCGTTCATTGGAATCCGAAAGGAAATTCCGATACGATCAAGTTGACCTATGAGGGTCTTCAGAATCCTCCGCCACCCTGCGTGCGACCTGGCCAGCTCCGCGCCTGTTTGAGCCCCGTGGGGAGGCTGTCACTCCCCAGGTCATGGAGCCTCATCCAGGTCCATACCCGGCCCTCACATCCAGGACCCTCCCATAGCGCAATGATACACCATGCCTGCCCTATGTCCATGGGCGGAAACGCCCATTTTTTGAGGGGCTGATATGGGCGGATCCGCCCATGCCGGGGGGCACATTTGTGCCATTCGACAGGAAACAAGCGGCTCTACAGAGAGGTTCGCGAGGTCTTAGGCTGCGTGGGACAGGGACGGGACAGGATGGGAGCCAGAAGGGAGAGATTAGCGGGGCGGCTGGGCGAGGCCATGCCGGGAGGCGTAAATCAACAGCTCGAGGCGGTCAGCCACCCCCAGCCTGGCGAAGATCGCCGTGAGGTGGTGGCGCACCGTCGTCTCGCTGAGGAAGAGGCGCTGGGCGATCTGCCGGTTCTTGAGCCCCTCGCNNNNCCACCCCCAGCCTGGCGAAGATCGCCGTGAGGTGGTGGCGCACCGTCGTCTCGCTGAGGAAGAGGCGCTGGGCGATCTGCCGGTTCTTGAGCCCCTCGCCGACCACGCGCATCCCCGGCCCGCTCTCGAGGAGCATGCGCAGCCCGGCGCGGACTACCGCGTGGTCGTCTACAATCAGGACCCGGATCGATAGGGACATGATAGCCTCAGGCTAGAGCGGGATCTCGACGATCACGACGGTATCGCCGCTTTCTGTCCACTCGACGCGCCCGCGCCCGCCCAGGGCCGTGGCGCGCTCTGTGATCGAGCGAGGGATGAAGGGGACAGGCGCCGCCCCCGCAGGGACGTCGTTCCCGACCCGCAGGACGAGATGGCCATCACTACAGGCCAGGCCAACGGTGGCCCGCCGGCTGCCCGTGTGCCGCCGGATATTGCTCAGGCCTTCGGCCACCATCTGGAACACCTCGGCGGCCAGCCGGTCGTTCACGCAGAGATCGGCCCCGGCCTCGACATGGACGGCGATGCCGGTCGCCTCAGCGAATCTCCCGGCGAAGCGCCTCACGGCCGGCAGCAGGCCGCCCTCAGGCTCGTCTCCCTCCCGCAACGCCCCCGTGTAGTGGCGCAGGTCGTCGAGCCCGACCTCGGTCAGCGAGATCAGCCGCTCGACCTCCCCCTTGACCTCGGCGCTGCCCGAGGCCAGCTTCTGGCGAAGGGCGGCCAGTCCCATCTGGAGCCCGAGGTAGGGTTGGATCACGCTGTCGTGGAGGTCGCGCGCGATCCGGCGGCGTTCCGCCCCGGCCGCATCCGAGGCCAGCCGATCCACCAGCCGGAGGGTATCGATGGCCGGCAGGGTATGCCCCAGCACCTGGAGCAGGAAGTCCACCTCCGGCGCGTCGAAGTCACAGCGCCGTGGGGCCAGCAGATAGAGCCTCCCGCCGCCCTTGCCATCGTAGCCAAACGGCACCGTGAGAAACGACTCGGCCTCCAGCACCCCACTCATCTCCGGCGGATTGGCCACGCGCCTGCCGGTCGCCACGTCGTAAGCGCGAACGCCCCCTCCCGCGCGCCACCCTCTCCCCAGGCGCGGCTCGCCGCGACAGACCACTGCCTGGCCGGCGGGCAGGGCGAGCAGGGGATCCGCCAACCCCTCCGGGATCGGCTCAGCCCGCATGGCGGCCTCCGGGTTGCGACGGTCGGCGCGGCGCATGCTAAGCCCGCCGGCAGTCGGAGCGGCCACGACGAACAGGCAGGCATCGGCGTCATAGAAGGCGCGCAGCCGCTCCAGGATGGAACCGATCGTGCGGTCAACCCCGAAGCGCGGGTTGGAGAGCCGGCCAATCTCCTTGAGGAGCTCCAGCCGGAGCCTGAGCCGGGTCTCGGACCCACCCCAGCAGGCCATCATCGCGCCGAGAAGGATCAGGTAGGTTGGACCCAGCAGGAGTTGGGAGTCCGGCCCTCCCGGCGCTGTCGCCAGGCCGACGGTGAGGAAGGGGGTGGCGCAGGCAAGGGCCACGCATAGTCCCGAGGCAACCCCCCAGTCCAGGGAGGCCATCAGGATGGGAACGGGGAAAAAGAGGAAGAAGATGCGGCTCCTGCCGCTGCCGGGCACAACCAGCATCATCAGGTACCAGCCCACGTCTATCCAGGGGAGGACTCTGGCCGGGAAAAGGAGAGGACGGCGCAACGCGAGGAGGTAAAGGATGGCGCTATAGACGGTGTAGAGAATCAGGGCCGCGCAGGTGAAAGCGGGATAGCGGCCGGGCTCCGGCGGGTCGGTGCAGAGGATCAGCATCGCCGATAAGGCCAGGACAGGCCTGATTGCAGCGATCGTGCGAGCGTCCATCGATCCCATGGTAGGTGCACCGGTCGGTCTGGACATCTCGACCCCCCCTCTCCAACGCAAGCTGTGTCATGACCCCAGAGAATGGGTCGCTTCCTATGCTCCTTATCTTTTTGATTTTTTGCGATCTTACAAGATTTGGCCTTTTGTGTCAACAGTTCAACCCGTGTCACAGGACCGGAGAATGAACTAACCTCAAAAAAAGGAATTCCTATACGTTCAAGATGAATGGGCTGTTTGTGCTCCATCCCAGAGTCGCTGCCAGGCCTTGGCCACCTGGTCTTCCACTTTTTCTACCCCGTCGTTGTTGAGGATGACCTCGTGGGCGTGCCGAACCCTTGCCTCGTTGGAAAGCTGGGACGAAATGCGGTCCTCGGCCTGTTGGGGGCTGAGGCCTCGGCTCTGGCAGAGGCGCTGGACCGCGATCTCCTTGTCAGCAATGACCACCCAGACGTGGTCTACGATATCGAAAAGCTTCAGGTCTACGATCAACGCCGACTCCAAGACCACCACTCCCTTCTCTCCCATCCGCTTCTTTTGGCGCCCGATCTCCTCTTTGGCCCACTGGATGATCTGGGGATGGGTGGCCGCGTTCAGCCGCTTCAAGGCCTGTGGATCCTTAAAAACGATCTCCCCTAATCGGCGGCGGTCGATGTTTTCATCGGGGAGGAGAACCTCTTTCCCAAAGGCCTCCACGACGTTGCGCCAAAGTCTTCCCTGAGGCAGGTACATCTCGTGGGCAGCCTTGTCTGAGTCGATGATGTAAGCCCCAAATTGGGCCAGGATCTGAGAGATCAGGCTCTTTCCCGTTGCGATCCCTCCCGTAAGGCCGATGGAGATGGCCATTCCTTCCTCCTTCTTATCTTGACAATGTTAGATTTCCCTCAGGTGGAGATTGCTTCGCTTCGCTCGCATTGCTTCGCTTCGCTCGCAATGACACGGAAGATACACCGACTGTCATTGCGAGGAGCGTAAGCGACGAAGCAATCTCGAATTTAACATTGTCAAGTTATGAGCTCTTTGTCTACTTCTTTCCCTTCAAGTGTTTCCAAAGCGAGTCGAAGACGGACTTTTTAGCGGGCTCCTCGGGGTGGACTTCCCTCCTCTCCGTTTTTTTCGAGGGCAGTTCGGCAGCCTTCTCCGGAGAGGGTGTTGGGGCTTCGCGTTCGGTTTTCCTGGCATCCAGGACCTCGGTCAACTTCTTGATGTACTGGGCAAAGTCGCCCCTGCTCTGGCTGTGGATGCTCTTGAACTTGATCCCCAGTCCGATCGAGTAAGCCTCTCCTCCCTTTTGCGAATCGAGCTTGACCATCCTGGTGACCTCTCCAATTACCCGAATGGGCCGGCCAGCCATGAGATGGGGAGGAAGAAACTGCAGCAGAAGTCCCTCTCCCGGACGAAGGGGGGAATGGGCCAATAAGAAGAGGCCGCCCTCACTAATGTCTTCAATCTGGCCGGTGGCCCAGGCTTCCCCGCATTTGTAGTCCACCTTCAAACCGATTGGCACCCGTGGGCTCTTGCGCGAACTGGCCAGGCTTCTTTCAATGAATCCCGTGATGATCGCCTCGTCTTGAGGGCTGGAGGCCACGAAGCTCACCTCCATGGTCCCCCCGGATGCGCTGACAACCTTGCCCGTAAACTCTAAGGGCGCCAGTACCTCGGGATTAGGCAAGGCAAACCATAAGGTGATCCGGGAGCCCACCGCAATCTCCTGCTTGCTCTCCAAAGAAGCCCCATCCCGACTCAGCTCGATCACCTTGGCGGTAAATTCTTGTTCTTCGCACAGGCAATCCACAGGCAAGGATATTTTTAGCTTTTCACCCTTCCCCGGGGAGGTCTCTTCTTCTCTTTTCTCCACCAGGATGCCCCCTACTGAAGTTTGGTTTGCTTTAATCGGTTTAAGCTACCCTGGCCATGAGTTTAGCGAAACCAGGAGGTTCCGTCAAGAGGTTTTGATCAGGGAGAAAAATTCGTTGACAAATTCCCCGCCTTGTTTTATAAGAGGTAGGGATCACTAGCAGAATAGTCAACAATAGTCGTTGAGGCTTTGATCGCAAGCCAAAAACCCGATTCGAGAAGGAGTGGGGGAGATGGAAGAGAGGCCGGAAATCAAACAGGAAGTGTCCCTGGAGGTCATCCAGCCGGACCGCACCCTCGATGCGATAGGGTTTTTCTGTCCCGAGCCGGTTTTGAAGACCCGCAAGGAGATGGAAAAGATGACCGTGGGCCAGATTCTTGAGGTGATGGCCGACGACCCCGGCTCGGCGGAAGATATCCCCAAATGGGCCAACCGGGTAGGCCAGCAGTTCTTGAAGCTGTCTCGAGAAAACCATCATTATCGGTTCTTGGTAAGGAAGGTCAAGTAAGGTCCCCTGGCCACGAGCTTCGGAGCACTGGGGCAGACGGAAATGGGGTGCAATCGAGCCCTTCTAAGGAGACAGCCGTGAGGCGGTGGACAAAGGCTCCGCTTCTTAAGATGCCGAAGCCCAAATGGTGGGTTTTGGCATAGAAGATGGGGAAGGAAAGATGGACGATGGGATCTATATGGATTATAGTGCAGGCAAGCCCCTGGAAGCCAGGTGTCTGGAGGCCATGAGGCCCTATTTTCTGAAGCATTTTGGCAACCCCTCTTCCCTCCATCTCTTTGGCGGGGAGCCGCGACAAGCCTTGCAGCGGGCCAGGGAGCAGGTGGCCCAGCTGATCGGCGCCCGCCTTCCCGAGGAGATCCTCTTCACGTCTGGGGCGACCGAATCGAGCAACCTCGCCATTAAAGGGGTTGCCTTACGGGCCCGCGGAAAGAATCATGTCATCACCTCCGAGATCGAGCACGTTTCGGTCCTCAATATCTGTAAGTTCTTGGAGAATCAGGGCTTTAAGATCACTCACCTGCCGGTCGACCGGTTCGGCATGGTGGACCTTGAGCGGCTTACCGCGGAAGTCCGTGACGAGACGATCCTCATCACCCTGCAATACGCCAACAACGAGATCGGGACCCTCCAGCCGATCGCCGAGGTTGGAGAGCTTGCTCGCTCTCGGGGCATCTACTTCCATGTGGATGCCGTAGCTGCTGTGGGTCAGGTGCCCATTGACGTGGAGCGGGAGAAGATCGATCTCCTCTCCTTCTCGGCCAATGACCTTTACGGCCCCAAGGGCGTGGGCGCCCTTTACGTGAGGAAAGGGACCCGGGTGATCCCGGTAATGCAGGGAGGGGGACAGGAGTTTGGACTGCGGTCGGGGACGGAGGATATTCCCGGGATTGTAGGACTGGGCGTAGCCGCCGAAATGGCCCGCGAAGAGTTGGAAGGAGAAGCACAAAGGCTCAGCCGCTTGCGGGATAAGCTCATCGAAGGGGTCACGGGCCGGATCCGAAACAGTTACTTGAATGGGCATCCCACGCGACGCCTGTCGAACAATGCCCATTTCCGCTTCGACTATATCGAGGGAGAATCCCTGATCCTTAGCCTGAGCATGCTCGGGGTTGCTGCTGCCACGGGCTCCGCCTGTACTTCCAAGACATTGGAGCCTTCACGGACTTTGCTCAGGATCGGCCTTACCGAAGAACAGGCCCATGGCTCTTTGCTTTTTGCACTGGGGAAATCGAGCACAGAAGCCGAGGTGGATTACATTTTGGATCATTTGCCCAAGGTGGTGGATCGACTCCGGGCCATGTCTCCTTTCACCCCAAAGGAATACTTTAGCGGGCGGTAACGCGCTTCGCGCGAATTGAAAATTAGAAATTGTAAATTGAAAATTGCAAATTTGTTACTCTCTGAATTAGGCCGACCGCTCTTTCCTTCATTTTTCAATTTCTAATTTTCAATTTTCAATTTCCAATTCGACGCAGTCGTGTAAGAACTCCTTCATCCCGGAGGCTAACGCGTAGCGGTCCAATTCGTTGAGAGGCACCCAGGCTGCCTCGGCGACGTCGCTCCCTGCCTTCAGCTGGTCGGAGAGAGGCTGGGCCAGATAGTCTACGATCACGTAGTGATATTGGATGCGCCCCTCTTCATCCGGGATCACCCGGTTGACCACGCCCGCCAGCTTCCGGATAGCAATTCGAATGCCGCACTCTTCCCACACTTCTCGCAGGGTCGCCTCTTCCAGCCCCTCTCCCAGTTCTACTGCCCCTCCTGGGAACGTCCACTGTCCAGCCCCCGGTTCATGGAGCCGCTTGATCAAGAGGATCTGGCCATCCTTTAACACCACCGCTCCCACCCCCACGATGGGGTATCGTGGATATTCCCGGGAAGAAGTCCTCTCCATATCTGTCTGCCCTTCCATGCCCTGCCTGCCGCCAAGGGCCACCCATTTGCCATGCAACTTTCGCACAAGGGATCAACGGCAAAAGATGACTCACTTGCTAAGGATCGTGGACTAAATAACTTGCCCATTTGGTTCCCTGCAGAAAGTTTTAGGTTTTAGGTTTTAAGTTTTAAGCCCTAAAACCTAAAACTTAAA
>JACOWJ010000038.1 GCA_016176845.1 Nitrospinota bacterium | reverse complement strand
GATTTCATGAACCTGGGCTTCGAGATCGAGACCTTCGCCATGCAAGGCGACCTGCAGATCGTCGCCCTGTATACCCCCCGCTTCACTATTGGGTGGAACGATAGGATCGTGGGCGCCGGCCAGGTCAACCACGACCGCGTCGACATCTGGTTCTATAGCTTCAACTACAAGTTCGGGCAGACGGAGGACCGGCTGCGGCTCTCCTGGGGCAACCGCTATATCCCCACCTTCGGTAGCAACCGGTTCATCATCGGGGCCTCCTACGTCTTCTCCGATTACCTGAAGGCCCTGGTCAATGTCAACATCTGGCAGGACAAGGGCAACGCCGACGACTTCGGCGACAGCTCCTGGCATGACAGGGACCTGGTGGAGGTCCGTATGTTTTACAACTTCTAATGGTTCCTTGGAAGCTCCTCTCTTTGCCGGCAAGAGGAGCTTCCAGGGGGCTTTGGAAGCCTGGGGGCAGGGGCTCCAACGTAAATAAGTATCCAAAATAGCCTGGAGAATAAATGGATACTTTATTGTGTGGAGGTGTACTTAGATTGCTTCGCTTCGCTCGCAATGACTTTATCGGGTCATTGCGAGGAGCGGTAGCGACGAAGCAATCTCAAAATGGAAATTCCTATACGATCGAGTTGCCCGCCGCCTTACTGTGGGGCATGAGGAGCAGGCGATACGCACTGTTCCTCGTGAGTTTAGATCGCTCCTCAATCACCATAGGGACCATTGATGACTAGACAACCACTTCTCATCGAGCCAGAGCGCGTAGATGAACCCCAGAAGGTCCAGGAATATGCCGAGGTGTTGAGCCGGGTCGCCTCGAAGCACCAGCCTGTGATTGTCCGCCGTGGCGGGGCCGACCTGGCGGCAGTCATCGCACTGGAGCACCTGGCATTGCTGCAGGAGTTCCTCGCCCGGCAGGAAGCTGAGGGGATCGCCTCCGAGATGGATTGGACGCAGTTGGCAAAGGTTTCCCCTCCTCCTCAGCAATGGTTTGAGGGGGATGAACCCAAACCGTTCTGAGGGCACGCAGGGGACAGGCATGCCGGGGCCTTTGCAGCTCGGTCGGATTGTCTGGGCGGAAATTCTCGACATTCTGTCTAAGGTCAGGTCTATCCTCTTTGCTCTACTTGCCCCTCCGACCGAGGCAGGTGGGGCCCCATCTGGAGGCCCCCTGGCCTAACAAGCTGTTGCTGTGGGTGAGCGCAGCGAACCCCTTAAAGATGTGGTACGACGACTTGGATTAGAGTAAGGGACTCTGTAAAATTAAACTGTACCAGACAGCGCCTGCAGGCCAGCGTAGGGGCGACCCGCCGGGTCGCCCCTACAACCGTTATCCGGGCTTTTTAATTATTTTTGAGTCCCTAACATGCGTGTCAACTTAACCCCTGGGAACGCGGGCGTCCCGCCCGCAAAGGGCGGCCGTAGAAGCGACGTCTCGTCGCTTAAGATAAGCGGCGGGGACGCCGCTTCCACGCGCTCCCAGGACCAACCCTTAAGTTGACACGCATGAATAGCCTATAACCCTAAAAGAGGAGATTCCGCATTGAAGAGGAACCACAGGTATCGGGTGATTGCCATCGGGCTGGCCGGCGGGCTACTGGCGCTGTGGCTCTGGCAAGGGGGGGCGGCCCGGGCGCAGGAAAAGGGGAAGAAGGCTCCCACCGGGGTGAAGGCAGGCCAGACCTCCTCGCCTGAACTGAAGCTCAAGGGGGAGGAGCTGGGCCATTTCCTGATCCGGATCAAGGAGGGCGAAGGCTTAATCCCCAGGCAGGTCACGGTGAAGCCCGGGACCACGGTCATCTGGCTGAACGGGACCACGGGCGAATATATCGAGATCGGCTTCACCGGCGACCAGAAAGTGAATTTGGCCTGCAAGGCGCCCGTCCACTTTGTCGTGGGACCAGACGGCGCTTACACCTCGGACAAGATCCCCTTCGGGTCCGTGGCCAGCCTGTGCTTCATCGAGAAGGGGCAGTTCAAGTACACCGTAAGCAAGCTTTCTTTCTTTCGCTCTGGAGAGGTGCCGGCGGAGAAGTTGGAGGGAACGGTTATCGTAAAGTGAACCGCTGGGGAGGGGAATCGAGCTTCTTCCTCTCCCCTTTTTCGTTTTCTCCTCATCGAGTCTTATCCCCTCTATAATCTTTCGGCCTCCCAAGGTCCCCCCCCCCTCTTTATAGGCGGTCGGGCATAAGGAGCAAAACAAATTATTCATTCATGGAAGAGAATTCGAATTATGAAGATTCCCGCCTTCCCTGCTTGCGCAGCAGGGCCTCCGCCCAGGCCGCATCATCGGGGGGAAGCGGCACGGGGGGCTCCCGGCGGTAGTCGATGAAGTCCTCGTAGCCCCCGTTGTCATAGCAACGGGCGAAAACCGCCTGCAGGTCCAGCGCGATGTCGGGGTCGGGCGCGCGCAGGGGAACCGCGATGCGGGGCAATCGCCGCTGCAGCCAGGCGGGGTAGATCTCGAACCGGTGGCGGCGGAGGGCGCGGTTCACGCTCTGGAGAGGAGCTGCCGCTGCTTGCGCAGGTAGAGGTCCCGCCCTTCGCCGGGCGCCTTGTTGGAGGGGCTCAACACCTCGATGACCGTGACTACCTCTCCGCTGTCGGTGTACACGATCTCGATGAATGCCTCCCGCGTCTCCTGCGACGGGATCTCTAACAATACCGGGGCATCGAATTCGGCGACCGCCACGCCGCCCCCGCCCCAGGGCTCCAAAGGCTCCGGGCGGCGGACAAAAACGAGGTCCGGGTACATGCTCTGGGAGGGCTCGACCAGGTAGATGCGCTCGCCGATAAGTGCGTTGTAACGCGGGCGTACCGCAGGCTGCATCGCATCTCGTGCATACGTGATAAGGCTGTGATGTGCGCCCGGCCAACGAGCCGGATCTTCCAGATAGGGGTCCATTCCGGGAAAGGGACTGGGCATAATAGCATTCTCCTTAAATCCTTGCGCTCTATCGGCGTGCCACCGATTCTTGGAGCAGGGGCCGCCGCCCGGCATCGAGGCTGTGCCCTCCCGCGGTGGCAGAGGCAAATTTCCCTCTTTGAGGGAAGAGTACACGCGCAAACCAAGAAAGTCAAGGGGCTGCATGGAACGAAGCGGCAAGATCTTCATCATGGCGGGGGAGGCCTCTGGGGACCTGCATGGGGCCAATCTGGTCCGGGCCCTGCGGCAGCAGAAGCCCCATCTGGAGTTCTATGGGGTGGGCGGGCCCCGGATGAGAGAGGCGGGCGTCACTACCTATTTCAATATCACCGATCTCAACACCGCAGGCTTCGTCGAGGTCTTCGGCAAGCTGCCCTCTCTTTACAGGATTTATCGGGACATCCAAAAACGGTTGCGCGAGGAACACTTTGCGCTGGCCATCTTCATCGATTATCCCGGGCTGAACATCCGCTTAGGAAAGAAGGCCCGGAAGGAGGGCGTGCCCCCGGTCTACTACATCGGTCCCCAGTTGTGGGCGGGCCGGACTCCCTGGCGAGCCCGGAGAATCATCCGCGCCTTCGCCAGGGTCTTGGTGATCTTCCCCTTCGAGGTTTCCCTTTACGAGAGAAAGGGCGGCCGGGCGGAGTTCGTCGGTCATCCCCTGTTGGACCTCGTCAGGCCTTCTCTTAGCCGAGAGGAGGCCATGACCGCCTTTGCGCTGGATGAGGATCGCCCCATCATCGGGTTGCTGCCCGGCAGCCGCAAGAGCGAGATCGAGCTCCTCTTGCCCCCCATCCTGCAATCCGCCCAATTGATCCAGCGACAGGACCCCCGGCCCCAGTTCCTCCTGGCCCTGGCCGGGACGGTAGAAAGGCACCAGGTGGAGGACCTCCTGGCCCAGTATCCGATCGAGGTGAAGGTCGTCGCGGGCCGCCCTTACGATGTGATGAACGTGGCCGATTTCCTGATCGTGGCCTCTGGCACCGCCACCCTCGAGGCCGGCCTGTTGGAGAAGCCGATGGTGATCCTCTATAAGTTCCACTTTCTTACCTGGTTGGCAGCCAGGCTGATGCAGAAGGCCCCCTATCTCGGCCTGGTGAACGACCTGGCGGGCCGGGAGATCATGCCCGAGCTGCAGCAGTATCAGGTCAAGCCGCAGCGGATCGCGAAAATCGTCCTGCAGGCCCTAAGAGACCCGGAGGCTTACTCGGCCATGCAGGAGAGCCTTCGCTCCATCCGATCCCTCCTGGGAACAGAGGGGGCAGCCCAGCGCGCCGCCCACAGTATCCTGCAGCTGTTAGAGGCTGGGGTCAGGGGGCAGGGGTTAGGGATTAGGGATTAGTACGAATTGCCATGATCCCCATGGAGAGTTGTTTGGCCCGCAATTCTCATGCGCTTGGGCATCCTTGAGGGACATGCCCAGTTGGGTCATGGTTTTCATTTCGGGCATCTGTAATAAGTGCCTGAACGAAAACTGACAAAACTGTCATTTCGAGCGCAGCGAGAAATCTTTTTCCCATTGATATCACAACGTTTACAGATTTCTCCCTTCGGTCGAAATGACAAATGTTGGCAGAAATAATGATCAAAGCCGCTAGTTGGTTCCCAACCCCTAACCCCTAGTTCCTGACCCCTCTTAAACGGGGAAAGGCAGGGGAACGTCGCGTGGGATCGGGTCCAGGTACTTGCGCTGGAATTCGGGATCCTGTAGCCGGCAGTCTCCCCGCTTTTGGCCGTACTCTTCGTGGGAGATCATCCGGTTCCAGACCTGCTGAAGAGAGGTCTGCCGGAGGTTGCCAAAGGAGAGCGGGGTGAAATCGCAGGGGCAGACATCCCCATAGGCGGTAATGTACATCTGCTCATTGCCGGCGAAGCAGCCTGATCCCTTAGGATTGTTGATCCAGGCCTGCGTGATGATGCCGGGATAGCCGGGCGCATGGAGGTACTTCTGGGTGAAAGCGAGGATCTGCTCCTTCTCCTGGCGGTCCAGGAGCTCCTGGCGGTTGTCTCGGAAGCGGCCGGAGGGGAGAGTGTCGAAGAAGACGATCTCGTGTACCCCGATCTCCTTGCCCAGCGCCATCATCCTCTCATGGTCCCCTCGCGCCAGGCCCTCCTTGGTGATGTAAGTCGAGATTCCCACGAGCAGCCCTGCCCTTTTGGCCCGCTCAAGCCCCTCGATGGCCCGCTCGAAGATACCCGGCACCCGCCTCCAGGTGTTGTGGGTCTGGGGGTCCGGGCTATCCAGGCTGACCAGGGCAGAATGAAGGCCCGCCTCTTTGAGGTGTTGAACCCGCTCCTCGGTGAGGAGGTGGCCGTTGGTAAACAGGTTGCAGATGGCCCGCTCCTTGTCCACGTGGGCGATGATCTCGAAGACATCCGGCCGCAGGAGCGGCTCCCCTCCGCTTAGAATGACCGTAATCACCCCCAGCTCGATCGCCTGGTCGATTACTTTCAGACACTCCTCCGTGCTCAGCTCCGCTCGATCCTCGGACCGGTGGTGGGCGGAGCTACAATGGATGCAATCGGCCTGGCAGCGATAGGTCACCGCGAAGGTCAGGCTACAAGGGATGGTTCGCTTGAAGAAGCGGCGGAGGAGCTTCCGCTTCAATTCTCTGACGCCAGCCTTGCTGGGCAAAGGGGGAAGGAACAGGCTATAGACGTTCGATTCCCCCTGAGTGGCCAGGACCCGGTTTTTATTGATCGCCGTTAAAAAGAAAGACCAAAAGGGCTCGACCTCCGCTCCCAGCTCACCGGTCAGCCGACCCATCAGCCCTCCCTCCCGGACCTCCAGATCCAGGCCTAAGATCTCGTAATGTTCCATAGCTCCTTATTCCTCCTCCTTTGCTTCATCCCTCTCACCGATGGCACCCTGGGCCTTGTGGATGCCGCGCTGAGAGCCTTCAATGAAGGCGATCAGGTGATCGATCTCTTCCCCTCGATCCACCTCCGTTTTGATCCTCTCCAGGGCATCCGAGGTGTTCAGATGGGAGAGGAAGAGCAACCGATAGGCCTTCTTGATGTCCGACCTTGCCTTGGCGGAAACCGCATTCCTTCTGAGCCCAATGGAATTGATCCCCCGAACCACACAGGGCCGGCCCTCTACGATCATATAGGGGGGTACATCCTTGCTGAGGCCCGATTGGGCGCTGACGATGGACATCCTTCCGACTCGCACGAACTGATGGACCGCCACATAGCCCGAGATAATGGCGTGATCCTCCACGACCACGTGGCCGGAAAGTCCGGTATAGTTGGTGATCACTACCTGGTCCCCCAGGGTGCAATCGTGGGCAATATGACAATAGGCCATCAGAAAGTTGTGGTTACCGACCCGGGTTACCCCTTCCTCTTGAGTGGAGCGATGGATGGTCACGTATTCTCGGATAATGGCCTGTTCTCCGACCTCCACGTAAGAGCGGACGCCCTTGAACTTGTAATCTTGGGGGCTACCCCCAATCACTGCCCCGGGATGGATGGTGCAATGCTTCCCGATCCGCGTCCATGGCTCGATCACGACGTGGGGGCCGATCCGGGCTCCCTCCTCGATAATCACCTGCGGGCCGATGACCGAGTAAGGGCCCACGATGACCCCCTCGCCCAGCTCGGCGCTCCGATCGATAATGGCAGTGCTGTGGATCTCCAACCGGTTACTCCCCTTGAATAGCTCATGGCTCATGGCGAAGAGCTTTCAGCCACGAGATTGAGCTACAAGTTAAGTTTTAGGTTTTAAGTTTTAAGTTTTAGGTTTCTTGCTTAACACTTAAAACCTGAAACTTAAAACTTTCCCGTAAATCCTGTCTAAAAAGGAAATTCCTATACGCTCGAGCTTTGAGCTACGAGCTACGAGCTATGAGCTTTTTCTTCGGTCATGGCGAGCAGCTCGGCCTCGGCCACCTTGATGCCATCGACCAAGGCCACTCCCTTGAAACGCCAGATCCCACCGCGATGCTGCAGCACGTCCATCTCGAACCGGAGTTGGTCCCCCGGGACCACCGGTTTGCGGAACCTGGCCTTGTCGATCCCCAGAAAATAGACCCGTTGGTCCCCTTGATGACCCAACGAATGGAGGCCCAGGATGCCTGCCACTTGTGCCATGGCCTCCAGGATCAGGACGCCGGGCATGATCGGGTTGCCCGGGAAATGTCCTTGAAAGAAGGGCTCGTTGATCGTCACGTTCTTGATCCCCACCACCCGTTTGAACTCCTCTAGCTCGATAAT